>JADZET010000021.1 GCA_020850375.1 Phycisphaeraceae bacterium
CCGAGCCGAGGTATTTCTTGACCAGCTCCGGGTGCTCGCGCACGGCCTCGGAGAACGAGCCGAAGATGATCCCCAGGTCCGCCAGCTGCTTCTTGAACGTCGTGGCCACCGAGACGCTGTCGAACACGGCGTCCACGGCCACGCCCTCGAGGCGCTTCTGCTCGGTCAGCGGGATGCCCAGGCGCTCGTAGGTCTTGAGGATCTCGGGGTCGACCTCGTCGAGGCTCTGGGCCGACTTCCGCTTGGGGGCGGAGTAATAGGAGACGGCCTGGTAGTTGATCGGCGGGTAGTGCACGAAGCTCCAGTGCGGCTCGGTCATGGTCAGCCAGTGGCGATAAGCCTTGAGCCGCCACTCGGTCAGCCAGTCCGGCTCGCCCTTCTTGGCCGAGATGGCGCGGACGACGTCCTCGTTGAGCCCGGGCGGAAACTGGTCCGCCTCGACGAGCGTGACGAAGCCGTGCTCGTACTGCCGGTTGGCCAACTCGTGGATGGCGCTCTGGTCGGTGATGGAGGACATATCAAGGCATCCTTGGTTACAGGTTCAGTTTGTCGAGCCTCGCCGCGGGGCCGAGACGCTCAGCGTCATCCCCTCCTGGACCGGGGGCACGTCCGGCAAGCCCGCCAGCAGGTCCGCGAGGGTGTAGCCGTGCAGGTAGGCCCGGATGTTCTGGTTGAGCAGCCGGACCGAATCGGTGATCGGGCAGAGCTTGACGGCCGGGCAGGACCGGGCGGCGTCCGACTCGTGCTCCGCGGCGGGGTCCTCGTCGTGGCAGCAGGCGGCGACGCGCAGTGGGCCTTCGATGGCCTCGATGACCGTCGTCAGCCGGATCGCCCGCGGCTCATGCGTCAACACGTACCCGCCATGGATCCCCCGCGTCGAGCTGATCAGGCCCGCCCGGTGCAGCTTCTTGAGGATGTTCATCATCAGCGGCAGCGGCAGACCATGGGCCTCGGCGATCTCACGGGCGCTCACCGGAGTAGATGACCCGTTGTGGCTGTCGGCCGCCAAGCGGGCCAGAGCCACGAGGGCATAGTCGGTCTTTCGGGTGAGGCTGAGCATGGGTCTGGGTGGCTGGGAAGCTGGGAGGATCGATAGTCAGGGCTCGTTGAAACTACGGCTCAACGAGCCATCGTCATAAAATAGTACGATTCGGGTACGGTTTCAAGTCGAGGTAAGAATCTTTCTAAATTGTTGGCTGCAGTCCCCTCGGCATATTAGAACAACAGATTGTTAAGTCTTGTATTGTCGTTGGCGGCAAATATCTCAACTGGGGTTCCCGCAGCACCGAGACTACTAAGGCGATGCGTGCCATCCTCATACGAGTCGGTGCCGACGGAACAGTCGGAGGTGGGCAATGGCGGGCCCCGGTTGATCCGGGGTCGGGCCGGTTCGTCTATATCCCGATCCCGGAGAGCGCTGTCGAGTTCCATCCTGGGTGTGAACGACGCTTCGATGAAGTGGCGGACCCTCTGCTGGGCTTCCTGGCAGAGCAGAACGTGTCCGCGGACTACTGGCGACAGCGAGTGGACGTGAAGCGCGACCAGCCGATGCACCTCGACCCCGACTATGAGCACCTGACCTATGGCGACAAAGGGAACAGGCGGGGCAAAGCTCTCCAAGCGTTTGAACGGGATGACGTGGTGGTGTTCTACTCCGCGCTCAGGCCGATCGACGCGACCAAAGAGCTGGTCTACGCGGTAGTCGGAGTGTACGTGGTGGACGAGGTCATCAGCGCGGCCAAGGTGGAGAATGCGCGCCGGAAAGAAAACGCCCACACCCGTAAGGCGTCGCTCGCCCAACATGACATCGTCGTTCGTGCCCGTCCGGGGGTTTCCGGACGGTGCGAGCGTTGTATCCCCATAGGGCAAAAACGCAGTCGATCGAACTACTACCTCCGCCCGGACATCGAGGCCGCGTGGGGAGGATTGGTCAAGGCCAATGGCTCGCCACGCCAGAGCTCTTGGTTGAACATGAGCGGCGCTCCCCCACTGCTGGGCAATCCTTCGGGCTTCATGGAGTGGTGGAAGCGTCAGAATATCGCGCTCGTGCGCCGGAACTTCTGCTTATGAGCACGTCACACGTCATCGTGGTTCACCTCCGCCGACCCAGGCGGCATGATCCGAACGAGAGCCGGTCGGACCCGTTCTATGAGTTTGGAAGCTTCGGGTGCACGAAGTGTCACGCCAAGAACATCATGCACCCGGGCCGGGCACATGAGCTCGAGGGCGTCAGGTTCGCGTTCGCGCAGGGCGGGCCACTGGGCTTCCGTCTTGTTCACCTCACCCCCCCTGCCCGGGTGGTCATCCACGCAGACCGATGCGAACTGCAGTGGACGCCCACCGAGCCACCGTATCGGTATGACGCGGCACCGTTGCTGGTGGACACCGAGGGCAACTCCGACTTCCTGACGCTCAAGGCGCTGTTCCAGCGGGTCTCCCGCAGGACATGGCCGGCCCGGTTCAGCAGTGCCTTCCGATCGCGGCGTGTCCCGCTGCCCGTCACGGTGGCGGAGGAGCTGATTCGTGTGTTCGACGGCAGACGTATGACGGCCAAACCGCAGGCACTCGCAACCACCTACATCGACGCTCTTCCATACCCGCCGAACAAGCCGGACATGCATCGGGAAAGGACGCTCGCCGCGCTGCGGGCCGGAACAAAAACACCTCCGGGATGCTCCCAGAGGCGATCGTGCTCAAAGTGCCCCCCGAAGGACTCGAACCTTCAACCCGCTGATTAAGAGTCAGCTGCTCTGCCAATTGAGCTAGGAGGGCGCGGGTTCGCCGGCGGGCCAGAGCGGGCCGTCGGCGGGAAAATGCAATCCTAGGCATCGCCTGCGGGGTGTCAAGCGGATCAGGCGACGAGGGCCGATGCCCGTCGATCGCCGCCCACGGCCGCTCACCCCGGCCCGCTCCATTGGCCGCGGGCGCTTGCCCGATTTATCATCTGGCCTGCACCGCTGTCTACCCTGGCGGAGATTGGGGCACTGATGCAGCAGACATGGCCGGCTGACCGTCACGCGGACCGCATTTCGACCCTCGCCCATCGCGGCGTCCGGCGGGTCCGCATCCTGACCCTGGCGTTGGCGGCCGGTTGTCTATTGCTGGCCACCCCACGAGCCAGCGGGCAGGAACGCTACCGCCTGACGGACAAGGACACCTGGCAGCAAGAGGCCCCGCCCGACCCGGCCAGCCCGGAGGGCAAGCTCGCCGCCGGCCGCAAGGCCCTGGCGGAGGACCAGCCCAAAGAGGCCCTCAAGCTAGCCAGGCTGTGGTTGAAGGAGAACCCGAATCACCCCCTGGCGGTGCAGGCGCACCTGCTCAAGGGCGACGCCAGGACCGCCCGGCGGGATTACTACAAGGCCCTGTTCGACTACGAGTACGTCATCCGCCAGTACCCGGCCTCGGAGGAATTCAACGTCGCCCTCGAGCGCGAGTTCCGCATCGCCCAGCTCTTCGCCAGCGGCGTCAACCGCCGGTTCCTGGGCATGCCCATCCTGCCGGCCACCGGCGAGGCGGAGGAGATCTTCATCCGTATCCAGGAGCGAGCCCCCGGCAGTGAGCTGGGCGAGGAGGCGAGCCTGGCCCTGGCGGACCTCTACTACCGTCAGAAGGAGATGGCCAGCGCGGCCGACGGGTACGATCTGTTCCTGGTCAACTACCCGCACAGCCGCTACCGCGAGCGGGCGATGCTCCGGCTGATTCAGTCGAACCTCAAGCGTTTCCGTGGGCCTGAGTTCGACCCGACGGGCCTGCTCAACGCCACGGCCACCATCGAGCGCTACCAGCGGGAGTTCCCCGCCGCGGCGGAGAAGATCGACGCCCAG
>JADZET010000022.1 GCA_020850375.1 Phycisphaeraceae bacterium
CACAGTACAACCTCTACATGTTCCACGGCGGGACAAACTTCGCGTTCTACGGCGGGCGGTCGGTGGCCGTGCCCGACTGCTTCATGACCACGAGCTACGACTACGACGCGCCGCTGTCGGAGGCTGGGGGGCGTGGGCCCAAGTACCGGGCGGCGCAGCGCGTGAGCATGTTCGCCGGCCAGTTCGGGAGCATCCTGGCCAACCTTGACCCGGCCGATCATCACGTGGCGGTGCAGCCGACCGAGAAGGAGCACGACCTGTCGGTCATCCACCAGCGTGGCAGCCAGGGCGACGTGGTATTTCTGCTCCGCCCGCCCGTTTCAGCCCCCGGCTCTGCCGGGGGGTCGAAAGCACCCCGCCGCCCCAAGACCCACAACCCGGTGAAGCTGCTGCTGTCCAACGGGCTGAGCCTACCGGTGTACATGGGTGAGGATGCGGCCGCCTGGGTGCTGCTGGGGGCGAAGCTCAATTCGTGCGAACTGAACTACACCAACCTGCGGCCGTGGGCGTGGGTGAACAAACGGATGCTGGTGCTCTTCGGCCCGGCCGGGACGCAGGGGTTGCTGGCGATCAACAACGCGCCTCTGACGGTGACCGTGCCGACCGAGAAACAGGACAAGCCCCTGGTCGTCGAGCACGAGGACGTGTTGGTGGTGGTCCTGAATCGTCGACAGGTCGACATGGCCTACGTCAACGGCAAGGACCAGCTCGTCATCGGGGCATGGGCATTGGACGCGGCCGATGAACCGTTGCGTGATCCCAGGGCGTCGGTGGTGATGCTGGTGGATCAGGACGCGAAGGTTCGCAAGCTCAACACGTCTAGCCTGCCGCGTCGCACGGCCCCGAAACTTGGGCCATGGCGATCGACGCCAGCGGTGGAGCTGACGCCGAACGGTCAGGCGAGCTTCAAACCCATCGACGGCCCCGCGAGCCTAGAGGCTCTCGGCTGCGACTTCGGCTATGGCTGGTATCGACTGCAATGGTCCGCCGCGCCGAAGATGCCGGCGGGCGCGAAGCTCTTGATTCCCAACAGCGGGGATCGTCTGCACCTTTTCGCGGGCAACAAGGCCCTTGGCGTGCTGGGGCTTGGGCCGGGGGCCGTGCGAGGGCCGGTGTCGAACAAGCTACCCGCCAAACTTCCGGGGGCGCTAACGATCCTGGCGGACAATCTCGGGCGGTACAACTTCGGCTGGCGGATGGGCGAATCCAAGGGCGTGCCGGAGCATCTCTACGCCGTCAAGCCGATCCCGATGGGCAAGCCCAAGGTCACGCGGGAGGCCGCGCCAAACCCGTTCGTGCTCTCCGACTTCTGGGTCAACCTGCGGGCGGGCGCGACGGGGCAGCGGCCGTGGTACACCTTCACCTTCCGGGCCAAAGGCAGCGAGCCCCTGGTGCTCGAGGCCATGGACTTCCCGCTCAAGGCGATGGTGTTCATCAACGATCAGCCGCTGAACCTGATCGACACCTCGCCGTGGGGCAGCTACACGCAGTTCGTCCTGCGATCGGGCAAGGAGCTCAAGACCGGCGGGGGCGTGCAGACCCTCCGCATCGCCCTGCTGAACTCGACCGACACGCCGCCGAATGTGGCCAAGCATCTGAAACTCTACCAGGCGGTGGCGAACCTGAGCGCCAAGGCCCAATGGTCGTTCGCCCCCTGGTCACCCCCGGGAGATGACACGGCCACTGAGGTCAAACTCGCCTCCGGCCTGCCCTGCTGGCACCGCACGAGCTTCAAGGTCTCGCACAACGACACGCCGCTGTGGCTGGACCCAGCCGGGCTGAACAAGGGCCAGATCTACCTCAACGGCCACAACGTCGGCCGATACTTCGTCACCACGGCCGACGGCAAGAAGGTCACGCCGCAGTCGCTCTACTACCTGCCGGAGCCCTGGCTGCGGACGGACGGGCCGAATGATCTGCTCATCTTCGACGAGCACGGCAAATCACCCGCCCTTGCGAAGTGTCGGCTGGTCTACGACTGGATGGCGCCGTACAACCGCAGCCGGTGAAACGGGAGGATCGATCTGGTATTCCTAATCTGAAGGCGGAAGATGCCGGTGTCCCCAAGGCACACTTCTCCATTACGAACCTGGCGCAAAACTCTTTGGGCGTGGAGTTGGAGTCGGGATACCGTTGGCCCGGGCAAGCGATGGTGGTCATGGCTGACGGTCGGCCTCTTCGTGTTGATGGCGGTGTTTTATACCTGTTTCATGTACCTGCTCCGATCAGCCTCGTCCGGGCAGATCACGGTCGCAATGGCGAGCATCGCCGCAGTGCTCACGGGCATCGTGGTGGCCATGGTTGTGACGGCCCTGAACCATATCCTGGTTTACCCTTGGTTGGTTGCCGGCAACCGGAAAGGGATTCGAGCGGCCCAAAGACGTCGTCAGGCGCTTTGCTCTCTGATTGTCAATAGTTGGGTTGTCTTCGGAATGGCCTTGGTCTATTCGATTCCCGCAGCCCTGCTGAAAGAAAGAGACGGCCAGATTCATCTACACCTGCCCCTGTCGGGGCGGGACTGGCTGCCCGCGGGGGTTGGGGCCGTGTTGTCGTCGCTGACCTTTTTTTGGTGTCGTTGGTTTACCGGCAGGCTTCGACAACGTTTTGTCCACAGCCTCCGCCACCGGCACGACTGCGACCGCTGCGGCTACCCGCTGCAGGCGTCTGGCAGCCCGGTCTGTCCGGAGTGCGGAGCGCCCGCCCCCCGGCCGCCGTGGCGGAAGCGTCCAGAGAATGAGGCTGTGACGAGGCAGGCATGATGCAGACCGTTAGACGCATCAGGGCACGAGTATGAAGGAACAGGCTGGTAGAAGCTCGATGTCAGGCCTTAGAGCTCGGTGCAGAGCCATCTGGCGGCGGACCTGGGGCCAACCTTCTGTTGGTCCTGGTAAGCGATGGTGGTATTGGTTCATCGGGATCTCATTCGCCGTGATCTGGCTGGGGCCGGGAGTGTTGTTCTATGTCATCGGATATGTCATGGGACACCATACACAGTTCTATTTTCAACATCTGGACATGATGAATTGGCTGACCTGGGGTTTGATCGTGACCGTGGTGGCGATGGTGTTCGGCGTCATCATCCTTGGCCCGTGGTTGTCCTCGAGTAACAGACGGGCGATCCGGAACGTATCGGAGCGGCGTCGACAGCTTCGAGTTCTCGTGATGTTGGCATGGGTGCCACTGATCCTGGTGGCGTTGTACCCGGTGTCGACGCTGTTGCTTATGGCGATGGATCGATGGGCCGGGCTCTATGAGTCGATTTCCCTAAGGGATTGGGTGCACGTCGCTGTTGGGATTGTGCTCTCGGCTCTGGCGTTCTTGTTTTGCAGGTGGTTTGCATTGCAGGTCACCCGACGCTTTCTCCACAGCCTCCACCACCGGGGTGACTGCGACCGCTGCGGCTATCCGTTGCAGGCCTCAGGCAGCCTGGTCTGTCCGGAATGCGGAGCCATCGCCCCCCGACCGCCGTGGCGGGATCTCCATAAACGGCTAGCCACGGGCGTAACGACATGACGCAAACCGCCATCTGCCCTAGAATAAAGGGATGAGTGAGAAGACCGAAGCCAAGAAGTCGCTCGAGGTGGTTGAGCCCGTGGGCAAGCGCGTCCTGATCCGCAAGGACGAGGACAAGAAGCAGACCCGCTCG
>JADZET010000023.1 GCA_020850375.1 Phycisphaeraceae bacterium
GGCTGATCGTGCACCCGATCAAGTGGATGGCGGGGCGGTATCGGCCGCTGCTGTGGATCAATGACGGGTTGTATGGATTTAACTTCTGGGTGTTCAAGCCGGGGAACTACGACCAGTCGTCGCTGCCTTCGGGGCACGCGGCGGTGGTGTTCGCGTGGGCGGTGGCGATGTGCGTGGCGCTGCCCCGCCCCCGGAAGGGGTGGGTGGTGTGGCTGACGATCGTGGTGGTGATCGCGGCGGGGCGGGTGATGTGCGACGCGCACTACGTCAGCGACGTGGTGGCGGGGGCGATGCTCGGGGCGGTGACGGCGTGGGGGATGAGATGGATGCTCAAATTGGGGGGCGCAAACGATCACCGGCAAGAGACCCAGGCATAGCAATGCCTGGGCTTGGTCTGAGACGCGTCAGGTCAGCGTTGTCGGGTGAGCAGGGGGGCGGCGAGGAGCAGGAGAGAAATGGCGGCGGGCTCGGGGATGAGGGCGAGGGATTGGGCGTTGACGCCGGCGTTCGAGAGGGTGGCGATGAAGGGGTTGATGTCCTGGACGTTGAAGAGATTGTCGCCGTTGGGGTCGAGGAATTGGAGGATCAGGTCGAGCTCGCCGGGGTCGATGGCGAGGGTGGACATGCGGTCGTGGAGGTAAGTGAGGTAGGCGGTGAGATCGGCCAGGGCGGTGGTGAAGGGGTCGATGTCCTGGGCGTCGACTTGGCCGTCGAGGTTGAAGTCGCCGGGGTCGAAGTAGGTGACGTGGAGGAGGAAGTGTTTGAGGAACGATGGGAGGCCGCCGGGGCCGTCGGGGTCAAAGTAGCCGTAGCCGGTGATCCAGCCGGTGTCGCTGATGGCTGTGGCGTGGGTCAGTTGCCAGTCGGAGTCGGGGGCAATGAGGGCGTTGAGATCGATCACGCGATTGGCGGGGGTCCAGAGGGTAGCGAATTCGGCAGAGGGGTTGGAGCCGCTGTAGTCGAGGGATCTTCCGACGATCAGGCCGGTGTTGCTGATGGCGGAGGGGGTGGCGGAGCCGTAGCCGTCGGCTCGAAGGCCAAGGCAGGGCAGGACGGTGGCGATGGTAGTGGACGGATCCCAGCGGAGGGCGCGCTGGCCCAGCGAGATACCCTCAGGAGTACGGACAGTGAAGTTGCCAATGACGACACCGGGCTCGTTGAGCCCTGCCATGTAGCCATAGGAATCGGCGACGTAGTTGGCGGGGAGGGTAAGTTCGGTGACGACCCCTGAGGGATCCCAGCGGAGGGCGCGCATGACGTAGCGCGAGGTGGAGGTATGGTGACCCACCATGCCGGCGATCATGCCAGCATTGTTGATCATCAAATGCTGGACTGTAGAAACGGAGAAGAGGCCTTCTGGGGGCAGAGCAAGCTCGACGGGGGTTGTGCTGCCGGGGTCCCAACGGACGGCACGATCGCCGATGAGCAGGTCGCTGTCGTAGCGATCGAATTTGGCGGCGATGCCGATGATGACGCCGGCATCGTTAATGTCCTTGGCTTGAGCGTAGGTGTAGCCAGAGGAATCGGTGCCGAGATGGCCCAATTCGACGGCGGTGGTGCTGCCGGGGTCCCAACGGACTGCGCGAGAGCCGAGGAAGACGTCCTGCGGGCCATATTTTTGGGCGGAGCCGACGGCGACGCCAGCACTGTTGATGCCATCGGCCAGCGAGTAGTTACTGCCGTCGGCTGCCGCGCCGAGGTCGTCAAGGATGGTGGGTAAGCCTGATGCATCCCACCTTACGGCTTGCTTGCTGAAGAGGCCACCGTGTTGCATGGAACCGCCGGCGGCGGCACCCGCATTATTTACAGTTCTGACGTCATCGCTGGTGGTGAATTGGGAATTAGGGTAGGGGGACAGATATTCCGTCACGTTGCCGTGGATATCCCAGCGCAAGCTCCGGATGCCCACGAACCGACCTGCGGGGTCTCTTTTCTGTGCTGGGGTGATGGCGTCATCATCGATGACGAAAGCAAAGCCCAGTGAAATGCCATAGCCCGGCGTGCCCTCGGAAAAATCGATGTATGGGCCGGGGTGGATCGTGATCACGCCGGAGGCGGGCACGGCGAGCAGGAGGGCTGCGGCGGCGAGGGCGAGGGTGGGCAGGCGGGCGGGCATGGGAGTTCTCCGCGAGCGGCGGGGATGGAGGGCACGGAGGCGTAAGATCGGGCGCGAGGCCAATAAGGATCAATGTGTAATTTAACGGGCGTGCATCGGGGGGGCAAGCAAAAAAAGGCAGGAGGGTTGGGATTTTAGGCGGGGGATGGTGCGGGTGTTAAGTACCCGGGGCTTGCGCCCCGGCTTGGATGAAGTTTGGAAGAGGGAAGGAAAAGTAGAAGGAAGAGAGGGGAGAAAGCGGGTGGCGATCCGCCCCTTCGCGGACTCAGGGGCGGCGTGGGGGGTGAGGAAGAGGGAGGAGAGTTATTCGGGGCAGGTCGGGGCCAGGGGGCGGAAGAGGGCGAGGGTGGCGGTGTGGGCGTGGAGGAAGGAGCGGGGGCCGATCGGGCCGATCTCGCCGGCGGCGAAGAAGCCGGCGAGGGGGAAGTCGCCCAGGGCGGAGCGGACGAGGTTGA
>JADZET010000024.1 GCA_020850375.1 Phycisphaeraceae bacterium
CGCCGTCAGCGCGTCGTCCGCGATCGTGTAGATGATCGGGATGATGGCGAACCCCATCACGAACCCCACGATCAGCGCGTTGCGCTGCACGTACGTCTGCGCCGGCGACCAGTCCACCGGCCCGATCACCCAGGGCCCGCGCGGGTCCATCCCCACCGCCGTCAGGCACCACGCCGCCAGCAGCGTCACCACCACCGCCAGCACCCCGACCGCCACGACCTTCCCCCCGTTGGCCATCGCGCACCGCGACCGATCCCACCCCGACGGCAGGTGCCGGATCCACGGATTGACCAGCCACCCCACCGCCAACGCCGACATCACGCCCACCGCCGGCAGCAGCAGCACCACCCAGCCGCCCAGCCCCGATCCCTCCTGCCCGTCGAGCCACAACCGGATGTTCCCCCCGAAAAGTGATCGCTCCACCGCCGGCCCCGCCACCGCCGACAGCGCCACCCCCACCGGCAGCGTCAGACAGATCGTCACGAACCGCCAGCTCTCGACCCGCAGCATCACCCCGTGCGGCAGCATCTGCCACAGGCACGACGCCACGACTAGCGTCACCGGCGCCAGCACCCCGGCCGCCAAGAGCATCGGCAGCATCCGCTCGGCATACGGCGCGATCACCAGCGCCGCGAGGAACCCCAGCACCACGCTCGGCAGGCTCGCCATCAGCTCGATCGTCGGCTTGATCCGCGCCCGCACGTTCGGGTGCAGGAACTCGCTCGTGTAGATCGCCGCCAGCAGCGCCAACGGCACCGCGAACAGCATCGAGTAGAACGTCGCCTTGAGCGTCCCGAACACCAGCGGCATCATCCCCAGCTTCGGCTCCGCGTCGTCCGTCCCCGCCGACGACTGCCAGACGTGCCCGGGCTTGTCGTACTTCTCGTACCACACCGCCCCGAACAACGACCGCAGCGTCGCCTCCGGGTGCGTCACCTTCAGCGACCACCGCTGCATCGCCCCCGGAAGCGACTCTGGAAGGACCAGCGCCAGCAACCCGTCATCCTTCGGGCTGATCGCCATCGCCGTCACGGCCGCGTGCGCCTGCTTCCCATCCCCGACCGTGCCCCGCGCCAGCGTCTCGCCCGTCGTCCCCTGGATGATCCGCACCGACCCGTCGGCGAACCCCGTCGCCACGATCCGTTGCCGCGCCGAGATCGCCATCGCCGTCACCGCCGGCCCGACGTCCGCCAGCCGACGCGTCAGCGTCATCGCTCGCCGATCGCCCTCGCTGTTCTGCGGCGCGTCGACCAGGAACCACCCGTGGATCCGCCCCGTCCCGTCGCCGACCATCAGCGTCGTCCGCCCCAGCTCGAACCGCACCGCCGTGATCCGCGTCCCCGCCGCCGCCCCGGGGTACGCCAGCAGATTGTTCTTCTCCACCAGCCGAGGCGTCGTCAGCGGCCGCACATCGTAGCGCAGCATCCGCCCGTCCGCCCAGACCAAGAGCACGTTGTCGCCCAACCCCGTCAGCCCCAGGAACACCGGCTTTTCGCCCGCAAAATCCCCCGGCAGCACCGGCAGCTCGCCCCGCGTCACCTGATACGTCGTCCTGCCCGCCATCAGGTCGCGCTTCTCACGCAGCGCCTCGACCGCCACGCGCCCGTCAGCCGTCATCAACGCCACCATCGGCCCCGTCGGCCGGGTGACGTAGTCGAGCATCGCCACCGCCGCCGAGGACTCGACCTTCACCGGGTCATTGAACTTGATCGACAGCTTCTTGAGCCGGTGCTGCCCCTCGGGCGTCCGCTCGACGACCCCCCCGTCGAGCACCGCCGTCTCGCCCACCGGCAGGTCCGTCAACTCCGCTGGCACGTCGGTCGTCGGCAGATAGCTCGACGCAAACCCCACCTTCCCCAGCCGGATCGACCCGTCGCTCAGCCCTACCACCGCGCCGCCGCCCGTCCCCGCCAGCGCCACCGCCGTGACGACCGCCTCCGGTTGCGACGGATCCGATTCACCCTCGATCAACGTCCCGTGCCCGAGCACCTGTCCGTCACGCAGCGCGAAGCTCGTCCATCGCCCGTCGGGCTCAACGGCCAGCCCCATCGTCTGATACTCATCGACGACCAGCCTCACCGCCCCCTGCCCGACCACCTCCGGCGGCGGCGCATACCTCGCCCGCGCCTGCAGCGACGTCCCGGCCAGCAGCGGCCAGACCTCCCACAGCAGGAAGAAGAACACCGTGCACACCGCCGCGATCGTCCCGACGCCCCCGACGGTGATCACCCAGCGCGCCGCCACGTCCGCCAGACGGACGCCGGTGCGCGTCCGCCCGCGTCGGGGCCGTCCGTGGGGTCTGACCGTGGGTGTTTCCATCCCGCTTAGAATCCAGGCTCAATCCCGATCGACTGCAGCGCCTGTCGCGCCACCGCCGCGCTCACCGGCAGGTCCCCCACACGCACCACCGCCTGCTGGCCCTGCCTGCTGTAAATGTAACGCAAAAACTCCCGCCGCAGCGGGTCCAGCTCCGTCTGCGGCTTGTGATTGATCATCACATAAAGAAACCTCGCCAGCGGATATTCACCGCTGTAGGCGTTGGCCGCCGTCGCCTCGACGAACACCACGCCCTCGTCCTGCGACAACGGCACCGCACGCACGTCCGCCGTCATGTACCCGATCCCGCTGTAACCGATCGCGAAACGGTCCGTCGCCACCCCCTGCACCACTGACGAGCTGCCCGGCTGCTCCTTCACGCTGCTCTTAAAATCCCCCTTGCCCAGCGCATGCTCCTTGAAGTACCCGTACGTCCCGGACGCCGCGTTGCGACCGTAAAGCCCGATCGGAGCGTTGGCCCAGTCCCCCTCCAGACCCAGGTCCCCCCACCGCGTCACGTCCTGGGGATGCCCCAGCGAACGTGTGATCGAGAAGATCGCGTCAACCTCCGGCAGCGTCAGCCCCTGGATCGGGTTGTCCTTGTGCACATACACCGCGATCATGTCGATGGCGCCGGGCAGGGCCGTGGGCTTGTACCCGTACTTGGCCTCGAACTCGTCGCTCTCCTTGTCCTTCATGGGCCGGCTCATCGGCCCGAAGTTCGCCGTCCCCGCGATCAGCGCCGGCGGGGCCGTCGATGACCCCTTGCCCTCGATCGACACCGACACGTTCGGGTAGAACTTGCGGAACTCCTCCGCCCAGAGCGTCATCATGTTGTTCATCGTGTCCGACCCGACGCTCTTGATCGACCCCGACACCCCCTCCGCCGGCGTGTAGTCGGGCAGCTCCGGGTCCACCACCATCTGCGCCCAGCTCGTCGAGGCCAACAGCACCCCCGCGACGACCAGTGCGCAGCGAGACATCCCTCTGATCATCTGAACCTCCGTCAATATCGTTCAACGTTCGGGCCGGTACTGACCAGAGGCTAGCCGCTGATTGTTAGCGTCGGGTTAGCAAACCCCGTCCTTGCACCCCCCGGAACGATCATCAGATACGAGGCAAATGAATCCGGAATGTACTGCCCCGCCCCACCGCGCTCTGCACCGATACCCGCCCGCTGTGCGCCTGGGCGATGTGTTTAACGATCGCCAACCCTAACCCCGTCCCCCCGGCCTCGCGGCTGCGTGCTTTATCCGTCCGGTAGAAGCGCTCGAACAGGCGCGGCAGGTGCATCGCCTCGATCCCCGGCCCGACGTCCTGCACCTCGATCACCACCTCGCGCGGCTCGAGCACCGCCCGCACCTCCACCGCGCTGCCCGGCGGGCTGAACTTGATCGCGTTGTCCATCAGGTTGATCACCGCCTGGCTCAGGAGCTGAGCGTTGAACCGGCTCTGCAGGTCCGGCGGACAGCTCGTCTCGATCGTGATCTGCCTCGTCTGCGCCCGCACCCGGCAGGCCTCGCGTGCATCGGACAGCACCGGCGACAACGGCCCCTTGCCCAGCTCGATCCGGCCACGCTCCGCGTCCTGCTCGATCCGCGACAGGCTCAGCAAGTCCTCGATGATCGACTCGAGCCGACGCGACTGCCTCGCCGCGATCTCCATGAACCGCCGCCGGTCCTCCGCCGACGCCTCGTCGTCGTCAAGGACCGTCTCGAGTGCCGTCTTGATCGTGGCGATCGGCGTCCGCAGCTCGTGCGACACGTTGGCCACGAAGTCCCGCTGGATCGTCTCGAGCCGCTGCAGCCGCGTCACATCGTGCAGCACCACCACCGCCCCGATCCGCCGCCCCTGCGCGTCCCGCAGCACCGTCCCGAGGGCCTGCAGCGCCCGCTCGCCCGTCTCATTCACCCCCGCCACCGCCGGGTCCTCATGCCGCCCCTCGCCCGCCCCCTGATCACCCTGCGACCCCGCGCCGGTCGTCCCCACCGCCGTCGGCAGCACCATGTGACGTTGCACCGGCGACGCGCTGCCCAGCGCCGCGGCCACGAACTCCGACAGCGCCCGATTTCTCAAGAGCTCCTGGATGCTCCGCCCCTGCGCCCTGGCCGGGTCCACCCCCAGCAGCTTCGCCCCTGCCGGGTTGAGGCTGATCACCCGCTCGTTGGGGTCGATGGCGATCACGCTCTCGACCATGCTCCCGAGCACCGCGTCGAGCTCGTTGCGGTGCTCGATCACCGTCCGCAGCCGCTGCTCGTGCTGACGCGCCAGCCGGTTGATCGCCGACGCCGCCTCGGCCACGCTCGGCGGCGACGAGATGTCCAGCTCCTCGGCCAGGTCCCCCCCCGCCAGCCGCTCCGTCTGCGACCGCAGCTTGGACAATCCCCGCCGCACGATCAGCGCATGCAGCAACGTCCCGCCGAGCAACAGCGCCAGCAGCACCGACAAGAGCACCAGAGGCAACCACCACGCATCGTCCGACATGCCCGGGCAGACTCCTACGCCCCGCCCGGCATCTTACTCCCGAAATCGATACCCCACACCCCGCACCGTCTCGACTACCTCCGCCTGCTCCCCCAGCTTCCGCCGCAACGTCACCACCTGCACGTCCACCGAGCGGTCCGTCACCGCCGCCATCCCCCCGTGCACCGCCTGGATGATCTGCGACCGCGTGAACACCCGCCCCGGCCGGCCCGCCAGCAGCGTCAACAGCCGGAACTCCGTCGCCGTCAGCGTCACCGGCCGACCCTCGACGCGCACCTCGTGCTTGGGCTGATCGATCACGATCGCCCCGCGGTCGATAACCTCCTGCCCCGGGTCATACTCTCCACCGTCGTCCGACCCCGCCCCCGACGACGCCCCAGCCACCGCCGGCGCCGGCCGGCGAAGGTTCGCCTTGATCCGCGCCATCAGTTCACGCACACGGAACGGCTTGACCACGTAATCGTCCGCCCCCAGCTCCAAACCCCGCACCACGTCGGCCTCCTCCCCCTTGGCCGTGAGCATGATGATCGGCACCGTGCTCATCACCGCCATCCGACGCATCAGCCGGCAGACCTCCATCCCGTCGAGCTCCGGCAGCATCACGTCCAGCAGCACCAGGTCCGGCGGCTCGCCCCTGACCCGATGCAGCGCCTCCTCCCCCGACGCCACGCTCCGCACCTCGAACCCCTCGCGCGTCAGGTTGTAGTGCAACAGGTCCCGCAGGTCCGCCTCGTCCTCCACGATCAGGATCGAGCCCAACGACACGCTCAGCGGATCCTTTCGCTTGGCTTTCATGGATGCACCGGTCGGTTAACTGCACCTCGAAACAACCCGGCGATTTCAGCTCCTCATCCAGATGAGGGGCCTCATCATAAAAACAACCGTAATTCCACAGGACACACTTGTGTTAAAAAAAGATGAGGAACATCAGTAATTGCTCCACATCATGACGTCAGGCTCATGATGAACACGTTTGTCCCTGATGCCATCGTGTCCTCAGGGCGACGCCGGCTCGTTGGGATCAATCTGACGCAGATACGACCAGCTATAGATCCCCGTGTCGTGACCATCGGAGAAGGTGATCCGCAACGCGTACTGACCCACCAGCTCCGCCCCCACCGCCGTCAGCGGACGCCCATCCCCCACCGCGCTCGCCGGCAGCACCGTCAGCGGATTGCTCGCCATCGACTCCCGAAGCTCCTTCGCGTCGGCCGACGGCGACCACTTCCGCAGGTACGCGATCGTGTAGAAACTCACCCGCCCATCCTCCCACGTCACCGTCAGCCCCTTGTCCTTCGCCAGGTCCAGGTGCTTGGGCCGCGGAACCGCCTCGATGCTCGGCCGAGATGTCGATGAGCCGTCCATATCCTTAATTGTAGCCCTTGTCCCCACCCGTCCTCCTCGCCTACCCTTTCTCCATGACTGAGCCCGCCCCCGACCTCCACTCATTCCAACGCCAGGCCGCCCAGACCCTCGGCGTCCCCGTCATCCGCCGCCACATCTTCCTCTGCTGCGACCAGACCATCCCCGACTGCTGCGACAAGGCCCAGTCCATCGTCGCCTGGGAGTACCTCAAGCGTCGCCTCAAGGATCTCGGCCTCTCCGAGCAGGGCGGCATCTATCGCACCAAGGCCAACTGTCTTCGCATCTGCCGCGGCGGCCCGATCGCCGTCGTCTACCCCGAAGGCGCCTGGTACAGACAGTGCGATCCGCCAGTACTGGAACGCATCATCCAGGAGCACCTGATCCGCGGCCAGGTCGTGCAAGACTACCTCATCGAGCAGCATCCCCTGCCTTGAATCCTCACCGCCCCGCATCTTCCACCGGCCGCGTCGTCGGCCCCGCGATCCCCGCCGTCCGCTGCCCCATCGCCCTCGCCCTGTCGAGCAGCGCGTCGACATCCGTCGCGTTCACTCCGTCCTCCATCGGCAGCGGCTCAAGCGTGAAATGCCACGCCACCTCCGACTTGGCATTGGGCACCATCTCCGCCACCAGGTCCGGACCGATCGCCTCCCACCACGGCATCTTCGCCCGCTGCTTGACCCACAGCGGCGCATACCCCTGCTTCTCCAGCCGCACGTCATACACCCCGTAAAACTGGAACGGCACACGCACCGGCGTCCGCCCCACCTCCTCGTCGTTGAGGTAGACCAGCGCACCGACCGGCTCGCTCGTGACGCTGATCGTCCGCTCCACGCACCCGACGAACGTCAAGCTCGCCAGCAGCGCCACCACGATGCCCCAATGATTCGTCATCTTGACCATAACGCGAGATTGTAACCCCTCCCCAAAAAGCCCGGGGGCTCCCGCCCCCGGAACGTCCTACTCGTCCCCCTCTTCTCCCCCCACCCGCCGCATCGCCCTTTCAATCACCCCCGACTCAAACCCCCGCCGCGCCAGCAGCCCCCACAACCTCCGCTTCCTCACCGCCGGCTCCAGCCCCGCCAACCGCGGCAGCCTTGCCCGGGCCAGTTTCACCGCCGCCGCCAACGCCTCGTCCTCCGACGGCCCCTGCTCCGCCAGCACCTGGTCAATCACCTTCCGACTCAGCCCCTTCTGCCCCAGCTTCACCCCCAGCAGCCGCACCCCCGCCGGCTTCCGCGCCAGGATCTGCCTGACCAGCTCCCGCCCCATCGCCAGATCGTCCACCGCCCCGATCCGCTCAAGCCGCTCGAGCGCCGCCGCGATCACCGGCCTCTCAAACCCCGCCTTTTGCAGCTTCAATTCCACCTGCCGCCGGCTCGCCGCCCGCCGGTTGAGCATCTTCATCGCCGCCTTGAATGCCCGCTCGCTGACCCTCGCCCCCGCCACCCGCTCCGCCAGCGCCTCGTCCCACACCAGCCCCACCCTCAGCCCCAACTCCGCCGCCAGCTTCACCCCCAGCGTCGCCACCCGCCGCCGTCCCACACGCACCGCCACGCTCACCACCCCCTCGCCCCCCCGGCTCTCCACCGGCTCGATCGCCGTGATCCGTCGATCCCCTGGATTTGCGGTCGGGTCGAGCATGTTCCTATCTTAATAGCCTGTTCCCCCGCCGGCCCGAGGCCGCCGCCCTCTCGCGGCAACCCTCCCCGGCCATCCAACCGCCGCCCTTGCCCAGAAAGTGAGCCCCCATGCTTTCCATGCCCGTCGGGATCCAGCTTTACTCCGTCCGCGACGCCTGCGCCAAGGACCTCCCGGGGGTGCTCAAGCGGCTCGCCGCCATGGGCTACGAGGGCGTCGAGTTCGCCGGCTACTACAACTACCCCGCCGCCGACCTCAAGAAGATGCTCGACGACTTGGGCCTCAAATGCTGCGGCACCCATACGGGCCTGTCCACTCTCATGGGCGACAAGTTCCAGGCCACCGTCGACTTCAACCGCACCCTGGCCAACCCCTACCTCATCGTCCCCGGCCTCTCCGCCGAGCAGACCAAGTCCGTC
>JADZET010000025.1 GCA_020850375.1 Phycisphaeraceae bacterium
GCCCAACTACTTCGGCCCCCAGCGCTTCGGCTACCGCCTGGTCAACCACGAGCTCGGCCGCCTCCTGATCCTCCGCCGCTACCAGGAGCTCCTCGACCTCCTCCTCGGCGACCCGCGCCCCACCGACATCCCCCCCGGCCAGGAAGCACGCCAGGCCTACGAACGCGGCGACTTCGGCCGCGCCCTGCACCTCTGGCCCACCGCGCTCCCCTTCGACCGCCAGGCCCTCGAGGCTCTCGTCCACGGCCGATCACCCGAGCAGGCCGTCCGCGCCATCGACCCCCGCCAGCGACTCTTCCTCGTCTCCGCCTTCCAGAGCGCCGTCTTCAACCTCGTCCTGCGCCGCCGCGTCCAGGCCGGCGCCTTCGATCGCCTCCTCCCCGGCGACCTGGCCATGAAGCACGACTCCCGCGGCGTCTTCCCCGTCGATCAACCCACCGCCGATCTAGAGAACACCCCCGGAACTTCCGGGGGCGGCCGCATCCCTAATCTGCAGATCAGCCCCACCGGCCCCATGTGGGCCGCCGACATGATCCAGCCCGCCGGCGAAGTCCTCGCCGCCGAACAAGCCGCCATGTCCGAGCTCGGCCTGACCCCCGAGGATTGGTCGACCCTCGACGTCACCAGCCGCAGCGCCATGGTCCAAGGCGTCGAGGGCGAGCGTCGTCCCCTCCGCGTCCCCCTGGGCAATCCCCGCCTCACCGCCGACCACGACGAGCACGGCCCATGCCTGCGCCTCGAGGTCGACCTCCCCCGCGGCTCCTTCGCCACGGTCCTGCTCGACGAGATCATCAAGTCCTCCCCCGACCCCTCCGACCCGCAGCTCAGCGATCACCAGGAATAACCCGCCCTCACCCCACAGCCACCGCCGCCTCCACCTTCCCCCGCGTGTCGAACCTCACCGGCCCCTTCCGCCACCGCAGCGGCGCCGCTCCCTCCACGATCGCCACCGCCACCGACGTCTCGCACAACGCCTTGAGCCCGATGTACGACATCGTCACCCGCGGGTTGATCTCCAGCACCACGTCCTGCCCCGCCGCCTCGCCCTCCTCCGCCAGCACCAGGTCCACGTCCACGAACCCCCGCAGCCCCGGCACGCGCTCCAGCGCCCGCTCCGCCAGCGCAAACGCCCGCCCCGCCAACGTCTCATCCACCGGCACACTCCCCCCCCGGTAGTGCAGCCGCAGCGACCCCTCGACCACCTGCCGGCACACCTGTAGCCGTCGCGGCACCCCCCCGTGCAAAATGAACGAAGCGCTGACCGCCGCCCCCGCCGCATGGTCCTGCATGATCCAGTCCCGCCCGAACGGCACCTGCGACAGATCCCCCTTGGTCCGGCACAGATAGACCTCCTCGCACCCCGCCCCCCGGCGCCGCTTGACGATCACCGGCTTGGCCAGCTCCGCCTCCACGTTCAGCCGCCGCGTCAGCGGCGTCGGAACCCCCCCGCGCATCATCGCGTCGGCGAACCCCAGCTTGTCCGCGCACAACGCCACCGCGTCCGGCCGCGAACCCAACCGCCTCGCACCCGCCGCCGTCAGCTTCGCCGACCACGACTCCAGGATCCCCTCCGTCTCCGGCGCGATCACCAGCGCGTAGTCCGCCTCCGCCGCCAGCTGGTCGATCACCGCCTCGATGCTCGACCGCCCATCCGCCCGCAGCACCTGTGCTCCCTCGAGCCGCAGCGAGATCCGGTGGTCCAGCGTCGTGAGCACCTGCACCCCCGCCCGCAGAAAATCATCCACCACCGCCGACAGCACCGCCGAGCTTCGCTCGACCGTCGCCGAGTCCAACGGCTGGCGGATCATCCCGCCCCCGCACACGTGCTCAAAGACAAACACACGCATCCCTACCGCCTTGTCTTCCGTGCCCCCGACCTTCCGGGCCGGGGGGCCGGGGGTCGGGCGATTGTACGTCCCCCCCCAGCCTGTCGCACGATCCACCATTCATGCGATAATCAACGTGTTCACCGCCCCCGCGAGACACCCCGGCCCAGAGGAGCGTTCATCATGTCCCACCGTCTGTCCCCGCGGATGCTCACCTCTCTGACCCTGCTGATCGGCCTGCTGACCGCGGCTCAATCCGCCCCCGCCGACCGAATCCCCCCCGACGAAGCACCCGCCGCCCGCGCCGCTCTCGACGCCGCCGATCTCCTGCTCGATCGTCTCCGCCAGCAGATGCCCACCCTCATCGAGGCCTCCGAACTCGCCGCCGAGAAGGTCATCGCCGGCGGAAAAGTCTGCGTCCCCGGCGATCCCGCCCTCGCCCTCGAGCTCTCCCGCCGCCCCGGCGCCCTGGCCCTGATGTCACCCGACGAGCCCGTCAAGGGCGACGTCCTGCTCTTCGCCGCCGACCCCACCGCCGATTCCCTCGACGAAGCCCGCCGGCACACCGACCACGGCGTCACCGTCATCCTCCTCGCCTCCCGCCGACAGCTCGACGCCGCCGACCTCCTCGCCCGCGCCGACGCCGTCGCCTCCGCCATGATCGACACCGCCGCCGGCGACGATCTCGCCCCGCTCGCCCCCGCCGCCCACCTCATCACCGCCTGGTGCTTCCAGGCCGAGCTCGCCTCCGCCCTCACCCGCCGGGGCCGCATCCCTCTCGCCTGGTCCGCCCCCGCCATTCCCCACCCCACGACGCGGGAATCGCTCCTGATCGAAGACCCCAACGTCACGCCCATCCCCGCCGGCCAATGGGCCGAGCAGTACCTCCACGCCATGCACTCCGTCCTGCACGAGATCGGCGGCGGCTCCTGGGACAACCTCGCCCGCGCCGCCCGCAAGGCCACCCGCGCCCTCCGCGCCCACCGCAACGTCTACCTCGCCTCCGTCATCCCTTACGCCGCGTCGCGTCTCTCCCCGGACGACTCTCACCCCGCCTGGCTCCGCTACCTCGACCTGCGCGACCCCGGCCGCGACCAGCCCGCCCGCGGCGACTTCGTCATCGCCCTCGGCCGCGACGAACGTCCCGGCACCGAGGACTGGGGCCCCAACGTCTCCCTCCTCCGCCGCGCCACCGCCGGCGTCGCCTGGGTCTGCATCGACATCGGCTCCCCCCGCGAACGGGCCAAGAAACGCGACGTCCGCATCAACCCCGGCTACCCCGCCGACGACGCCGTGATCAAACTCCCCTCGCCCGGCGCCCGCATCGCCCCCGTTTCCACCCCCGCCGCAGAGATCGTCCTCGCCGCCATCCTCGCCCAGGTCCAGGCCGACCTCGACAAAAACCCCATCCGCCCCTGACTCCCGCCAAGCCGTCTGACGCCCCCTGATGTCCATCCTCTACCACCAACTCGCCCACCTCTGGCCGCTGCTCAGCCCACCCGCCGACTACCACGCCGAGGCCCGCCGGATCACCACGATCCTGCGCCGCCATCTCGCCCGTCCCCCGCGAGGCCAACGCCCCACGCTCCTGGACCTCGGCACCGGCGGCGGACACCTCCTCTCCCACCTCAAGCACCAGTTCACCGCCACCGCCGTCGACCTCTCCCCGGCCATGCTCGACAACGCCCGCCGCCTCAACCCCGACGTCGAGCACCACGAGGGCGACATGCGTTCGATCCGCCTCGATCGCACCTTCGACGTTGTCCTGCTCCACGACGCCATCGACTACATGACCACCCCCGACGACGTCCACCTCGCCCTGACCACCGCCCGTCACCACCTCCGCCCCGGCGGCGTCACCCTCTTCAGCCCCGCCTACGTCGCCGAGACCTTCCTCGACCACGAGGCCGAGCACGACCACCACCACGTCCCCGGCCCCCCCGAGATCGATCTGACCTACTTCACCTACGTCCACGACCCCGACCCCGCCGACACCCGCGTCGAGATGGTCCTGCTCCTGCTGATCCGTCAGGACGGCCAACTGACCATCCACCAGGACCGCCAGCAGCTAGGCCTCTTCCCCACCGACCACTGGCTCGCCATGCTCCGCCTCGCCGACCTCACCCCCTCCTCCGAGCCCGCCTCCCGCAGCCGCACCGCCAGCCACGGCGCCCCCTGGTTCGTCGGCCGCGGATAACCGATCCCCCGTGAATCTGCGCAAGCTATTCGGATATCACCGGACGGACATTGCCATTCCAGCACCCTCGATGCCCGGACAGGTCAAACCCCCCATCTCCTGAGCCGATAACACCCTCGCCAGCGACATGCACCCGTGAATCAAGCCCCTGTCTCGCCGGGAACAGGGGGGGGACCACTTCAATGACCACCGCAGCGCGTGCCCTGCGCCCGATCAGCGTCCAGGACCTGAGTCTTGGCCAGCACCTGCACGGCTCGATCTACGCCGCCGACGGCCGCGTCCTCCTGCCCTCCGGCACCGTCATCGACCTCCCCGAACTCGCCGCCCTGCGCCGCCACGACCTCTACGTCCGCCCCGACTGGTTCAAGAAGGCCGCCAAGCAGCCTCCCACCCATGAGCCCGATGCCACACCCATCATCCAAGCCCTGACCCAGAAGTACGGCCCACGGGACCCCCAAAAATCCACCGACCGCCGAGCCCACCCCCGTTACCCCTGGAACGTGACCATCCACGTCGACCTCGAGGAATCCACCCCCAACGGACCAGCCCACCGTCGCATCGAGGTCACCACCCTGAACATCTCCCTCGGCGGCGTCGCCTTCTCCCACCGCCAGTTCATCCACCTCGGCACCAAGGTCTCGATGGTCTTCGACACCCTCCCCGGCCAGCCCGCCTACAAGGGCCTCGTCCGCTCCTGCGTCCCGATCGGCGGCATGCAGCACCGCATCGGCGTCCAGTTCACCACCACCGTCAAGCAAAAGAAAAAGCCCGATCCCTCCACCCCCGCCTGACCTGCCCCCTCCGACTTCTTTGTCACCCCCGCCCCCTTTCCGTATCATCTGCCCCCATGTCACAAAACCCCGCCCCCTCCACCGTCAAATCGATGGACGACATCGTCGCTCTCTGCCGTCGCCGCGGCTTCATCTGGCAGTCCTCCGAAATCTACGGCGGCATCAACGGCTTCTGGGACTACGGTCCTCTCGGCGCCGAGCTCAAACGCAACCTCAAGGACGCCTGGTGGCACGACATCGTCCGCTGCCCCGCCACGGGCCCCCACGGCCAGACCATCGACATGGTCGGCGTCGACTGCACCATCATCATGAACCCCAAAGTCTGGGTCGCCTCCGGCCACGTCGGTGCCTTCGCCGATCCCGCCAGGAAATGCCCCGGCTGCGGGCACTTCGTCCGAGCCGACCAGTTGTGGGATGTCCTGGGACAGAACAGCGAATGGTTCGCCTCGCTGCTCCAAGAGTTCACGCCCGTCACCGGCCACATCGATTCGCCCGGGTTGATCAAATGGGCCAAGGGCAAGGGCAAGAAACTCGCGCCAAACCTCGCCCTGGTCCGTCAGCCCGAGGTGGTTCTGAGTTTTCTCGCCACGCGCGTCAACGGCCAACCCGATGCCCCGCCCGACCTGCAGGAAATCGTGCGCTACCTCGCCACCGCCCAACCCCACGCCACCGGCTTGCAGGAGCCCTGTCCCCTTTGCGGTGACGCCTTGGGTGAATCCAAGCCCTTCACGCAGATGTTCGAGTCCTACATCGGCCTCGAAAAAAACGACGAAAGCCGCGTCTACCTCCGCCCCGAGACCGCCCAGGGCATCTTCGCCAACTACCGCAACGTGCTGGACACCTCCCGCGTCAAGATCCCCTTCGGCATCGCCCAGATCGGCAAAGCCTTCCGCAATGAGGTCACCCCGCGCAACTTCACCTTCCGCTCCCGTGAGTTCGAGCAGATGGAGATCGAGTTCTTCATCCACCCCGACACCGCCCACGAGTGGTACAAGTTCTGGCGCGACGCCCGTTACGCCTGGTGGCAGTCCATCGGCCTGGCCGGCGAGAACCTCCAACTCCGCGAGCACGACAAGGACGAACTCGCCCACTACGCCAAGGAGGGCGCCGGCACCAGCGACATCGAGTACCGCTTCCCCTTCACCGCCCCCGGCTTCGGCGAGCTCGAGGGCGTCGCCCATCGCACCGACTACGACCTCCGCCAGCACGCCCAGCACTCGGGCATGGGCGACAAGCTCAAATACTTCGACCAGGAGCTCCAGGTCCAGCTCCAGAATCAGGGCGTCCCCAAGGAAGAGATCAACCAGCGCAGCCGCTACTTCCCCCACGTGATCGAGCCCTCCGCCGGCGCCGACCGCGGCACGCTGGCGCTCCTCTGCGAGGCCTACACCCCCGACCCCTCGCGCCCCAGCGGCGTCTACATGAAGTTCCAGCCGCGCATCGCCCCGATCAAGGCCGGCATCTTCCCCCTCGTCAACAAGGACGGCATGCCCGAGGTCGCCGACAAGCTCTACCAGGACCTCCGCACCCAATACGCCGTCCAGTTCGACGAAAAACAATCCATCGGCAAGCGCTACGCCCGCATGGACGAGGCCGGCACCCCCTTCTGCTTCACCATCGACGGCGACACCCTCAAGGACCAGACCGTCACAGTCCGCCACCGCGATTCCCAGCAGCAGGAGCGCCTCAACATCGACAACGTCCCCGCCTTCCTCGCCGAAAAAATCGCCTAACCCGCGACATCACCCTTGCAGCGCCCACCTAAGCCCAGGCACGGCGTGCCTGGGTTTCTTATTGTTTTCCCATCCCACTCCCCTCCACCAACCCCACAATCCCCCCCGCCTCATGCACGATCGCCTGCGCCCCATGCTCGCGCAGCTCGCTCTCCTCTCGAAACCCCCACGTCACCCCCACCGTAAACATCCCCGCCCCCCGTCCCGTCCGCATGTCCGCCGCCGTGTCCCCCACGTACATCCACCTCCCCGGCTCGATCCCCAGCTCCCGCGCGATCCCCAGCGCCCCCGCCGGGTCAGGCTTAAGTGGGCTTCCGGGGGTGATCCCCATCACCGCCGCGAACCGCACCCCCGCAAACAATCCCTCCAGGCACTCCACCACCGCCTCGTGCGGCTTATTGCTCAGCACCGCCATCACGATCCCGCGCCGCCCCAGCTCCCCGAGCATCTCCAGCACCCCCGGGTAGGGCTTGGTCAGGCTCATCCCATGCCGCGCATAATGCGCCTGATAGATCGGCCGCCCCTCCTCGATCCGATGCCTCTGCCCCTCCGGCAGCGTGTTACGGATCAGCGCCTCGAGTCCCTGCCCCGCCAGGTACCGGTACTCATCCACCGCCCGCCCCGCAAATCCAAGCTCCGCCAGCATGTGATTCGCCGCCGCCGCGATCGGCCCGAGCGTGTCCGCCAGCGTCCCATCCAGATCAAACATCACCGCCGCGAACCGAGCCTTCATGGCCGCAGGGGACAGGGAAGCAGTAGGGGGGTTAAGCATGGGCGGGCAGTTATAGACCAAATGCTAAATCCTGGCCACCCCGCTGACTTTGCAGAATTTAACGCGTTGCTTAAGCTGTGTTCGTTGCTCCCTGCTCGGGGGGGCAACCCCGGGTGCCTGGATGGGGGTCGGACGCGCCAGGCGTCGCCCGCGGGCTCCAGTTCTTTCTCCTGACGACCGAGGCGGTGCGCTGTGGAATCAACTCCTCCGGTTCTGTCGGAACAGGCTCTCGCCGAGGTCTCCAAGGCCCTCGGACGCATCCCCTCGGGACTCTTCGTCCTGACCGCCCGCCACGAGGATCGCCGCATGGGCATCCTCGCCTCCCTCGTCCAGCAGGTCTGCTTCAATCCCCCCATGGTCTGCGTCGCCATCGCCAAGGGACGCCCCATCATGCCGCTCATCAGCGAGTCCCGCCGCTTCGCCGTCTGCCAGATGGCCAAGGGCGACAAGGTCCTCATGCGCAAGTTCGCCGCCCCCAGCATCCAGGGCGACGACCCCTTCCTCGGCTTCGAGCTCCTGCCCCACACCGCGCTCAGCCTCCCCGTCCTCGCCGGCGCCATGGCCTACCTCGAGTGCGAGGTCACCTGTCACATCGACGTTGACGGCGACCATGACCTCTTCGTCGGCGCCGTCCGTAACGGCGGCGCCAAGGCCGGCGACCCCTACGTCCACCTCCGCGAAGACGGCCTCAAGTACTAGCTCCCGTGACCGACTCCCCGTTGAAATCCGACGCTCTCGATCACCCCCTCCCGCGCCGCCGGTACAAGCTCCTCATCGCCTACGACGGCAGCAACTTCCGAGGCTGGCAAAAACAATCCCCCGCCCCCGGAATCGCCCCCGGAATCGCCCCCTCCCCCGACCCCGCGATCGTCGCCGATGATCCGAACGTTTCAGCCCCCGGCTCCCCCGGGGGGGACGCCCCTTCTCTACCCATCCCCGCCCCACGCACCGTCGCCGCCGTCCTCGAAGACGCCATCGCCCGCACCGTCGGCCAGCCCATCAGGCTCGTCGGCGCCTCCCGCACCGACGCCGGTGTCCACGCCCTCGGACAGGTCGCCCACTTCGACGCCGCCACCCGCATCCCCACCGAACGCCTCGCCCAGGCCATCAACGCCCGCCTCCCCCGCGACCTCGAAGTCCTCTCGGCGTGCGCCGTCCCCGACACCTTCGACGCCATCACCGACGCCACGTCTAAACAGTACCGCTACCGCATCTTCAACGCCCCCCAGAAGCCTCTGGCCGTCCGCCACCTCGTCTACCACTGCTGGCGCCCCCTCGACCTCGACGCCATGGCCGACGCCGCCCGCCGCCTCGTCGGCACCCACGACTTCGCAGGCTTCGCCGCCGCCGACCACGGCCGCGTCACCACCGTCCGCACCATCTTCGACTGCCACGTCGAATCCCACCCCCTCACGCAAGTCGCCGCCCAAGCCTTCTTCCCCCCACCCCCGCAAGCAACCCCGCCAGCCCACGCCCTCCAGCCCCCGGCTCCGCCGGGGGGTACCTCCCCCTCCGATCTCCCCGCCGCCCCCGCCAGCCCCGAAGGCCACCGCTTCCCCCCCCGCGAGGTCCACGTCGTCGTCACCGGCTCGGGCTTCCTCTACAACATGGTCCGCATCATCGCCGGCACCCTCGTCGAGGTCGGCTGGGGCCGTCTCAAGCCCGAAGTCGTCACCGAAGTCCTTGCCACCCAGAACCGCCGCCTCGCCGGCAGCACCCTCTCCCCCAACGGCCTGTGCCTCGAGTGGATCAAGCACCGCGAGCTCAACCCACCACCTCAGCAGTAGACCCCTCGCCTCGCCCCCCATACCCTATTCCCATGTCCAACATCCTCGTCATCGGCCCTCATCCAGACGACCAGGAACTCGGCATGGGCGGCTCCATCGCCCGCCTTGCCGCGCAGGGTCACAACCTCCTGCTCCTGGACATCACCAACGGCGAGCCCACCCCCCCCGGCTCCCCCGAGATCCGCCGGCGCGAATCCACCGCCGCCGCCGAGATCCTCGGCGTCACCCGCCAACTCCTCGGCCTCAAAAACCGCGAAGTCCAGCACACCCTCGAAGCCCGCCACGCCGTCGCCGCCGTCATCCGCCGCTTCCGCGCC
>JADZET010000026.1 GCA_020850375.1 Phycisphaeraceae bacterium
AGCCCAAGCGCACCATCCTCGGCCGCGGCATCGGCTGGATGGCCTACAACACCGCCCGCATCGAGGCCGGCTCACCCCTCTTCCACGTCGACTTCGGCCCCGACTCGCTCCCCCACGAGACCGCCATCCTCTCCCAGGCCGTCAGCTTCACCAAGGGCTGCTACCTCGGCCAAGAGATCGTCGCCCGCATGCAGAGCCTCGGCCACCCCAAGCGACTGCTCGTGGGCCTGCGCCTGCCCGACGACCGCCTGCCCATCGCCGGCTCGCAGGTCCTGACCGCCGATGGCCAGGTGGTAGGGGCGGTGACCAGTTCCACCCTCTCGCCCCTGCTCGGGCAGACCGCCATCGCCTTGGCCGTCGTCAAGTGGGGCCGCCACGAGCCCGGCACGACCCTCCGCGTCGCCGCCGAGGGCGCCATCGTCGACGCTCGGGTGGTCCCCCCGGGCCAATGGCGGTAGGGCAGTGCCGCCGGGTGTGAACCTGTGCAGCTTGCACCGATCAGGCAAACCCGACGCTCACGGTTCTCTGTCGGGCGGGCGCTTTTACCCCAACCCCCTCGCTCAGCTGCCCGATAACAAACTTGAGAGCCGCACCACGAGAGGCGCAACTTCAAGGACGGAAGTGCGATGTCACTGCAGCATTACCAGATCGAGCAGCAGGGAAGCCTCTGTATTGCTCACGTCGATGCACCCAAGCTCAGCAGCGCCGAGATCGACGTCCTGATCGAGGACCTGTCCAACCGCATGCGCTGCGACGGCGCCACCCAATTCATCCTCGACCTGGCCAAGGTCGAGTATGTCGACTCGAGCTGCATCGGCTCCCTGGTCACCTTCCTCCAGGACCTCCAGGCCGTCCACGGCTCGCTCCGCCTGGCCGCCTGCCAGCCCAACGTCGTCTTCCTCTTCAAGGTCACCCGCCTCGACACCATCTTCACCATGTTCGACGACGTCGAGCAGGCCCGCAGCGAGGCCGCCTGAGTCGATCGCGTCACGGTTATTTCTGTGCGGAGTCTGGATGATCCCCCCGGGTTTTCGGGGGGCGACTATCGTCCGTCGAGCAGGCGCAGCCCCAGGAAGTCGCTCAGCTCCGGGATCGCCTTGATCTTGTCGATCACCGCCTGCACGTCGTACGCGATCCGGATGAACTGCACCTGGTCCCCCTCGAGGATCACGTAGCTCGCCCGCGGGTCGCGGTCGCGCGGCTGGCCCACCGACCCCGGATTGACGATGCACTTCTCGCGGTCGTTGAGCGTGTAAACACCCCCCAGCTCGTCAGGCGGATAGAAGTCCGGCTCGTCCGTGAACACCCCCGGCACGTGCGTGTGCCCCACGAAGCAGTGCCGATCCACGCGATCAAAGATCTGCGCCATCTTCGCCGGCGCCGTCACCACGTCGTCCGGGAAGATGTACTCATTAATGGGCCGACGCGGCGAGGCATGCAGCCACTGCGCGTTCTCGAACCGATGCCGCACCTTCAGGCTCCCGAGGAACTGCCACCGCCGGTTCCGCGCCTCCGTGTCCGGCTCGCGCTCGAGCTCCTGCCGCGTCCAGAACGCCGCCGTCTCCGCGCTGGTGTTGAAGCTCGTCGGCTCGTACATCACCGCGAAGTCGTGGTTGCCCATCAGCGCCCACACGCACCGCTGCATCACCAGGTCCAGGCACTCGCGCGGGTTCGGCCCGTACCCGATCATATCCCCCAGACAGACCATGGTCGTGATCCCCCGCCCGTCGATGTCCGACAGCACGGTCTGGAGCGCGTCAACGTTCCCGTGAATGTCCGAGATGATCGCGATGGCCATGCTAACGTCCCAACCACCCTCCCCAGGGGCCCACGCAAGCCCGCCGCACGGGACGCAACATCATACGTTCCCCGGGGAAATTCCGCTCACTTCCCCTTGCCCCACAACCCCTCGTAAACCCCCAGGATCCCCCGCGCCTCCGCCTCCACGGACCACCGCTCCGTCACGTTCCGCCGGCACGCCTCACCCATCCTCGCCAGCCGCGCCGGCTCCGCCATCAGCCGGTCCAGCGCCGCCGCCAGCGCGTCGACGTCCCCGCAGTCGACCAGCGCCCCCGTCACCCCCTCTTCGATCACCCGCGGATACGCCCCCGTCCGACTGGCCACCACCGGCGCCCCGCACGCCATCGCCTCGAGCGGCGTCAGACCGAACCCCTCATACCTCGCCGGCGCCGCGCACAGCGACATCGCCGCGTGAAATCCCGGCATCCGGTCGAAGCTTAACTCTCCCAGCCAAGCGAACCGATCCGTCAGCCCCGCCGCGTCAATTTTCCGCCGCAGTTCCTGCTCAAACGCCTCGTGCTTGCCCCTGGCCAACCCCACGATGCACGCCGTGAAACCCGGACGCTTCGGCAGCACCCGGATCATCGCCTCGACGAACAGGTCCGTCCCCTTCTCCGGCCGAACACGCCCGACGATCCCCACGCCGTATTCCCCCGTGATCCCCAGCGCCCGCAGCGCCGCCCGCCGATCCGCCGCCGGTACGAACCGCCGACAGTCCACCCCGTGCGGGATCACCGCGATGACCTTGTCGACGAACGTCGCCGCCTGATCGCTCGTCGCGATCACCGCGTCCATCCGCCGCAGCAACTGCCGCGGGAACCACGAGTGCCGCCGGATCGCCGCCGAGGTCATCACCAGCTTCAGCCGGCAGCGAAACAGATGCTTGAAGATCAGCCCCCAGAGCATCTCGTTGTTCCGCCGGGCATGCCAGATCCGAAACGGCCGCCCCCTCCCCGGCTCGCTCCGGCACAGCCGCAGCGCCTCGCCCAGCGTGTACCGCCGAAGCCCCGCCAGCTCCCGCGTCGCCACCAGCGCCACCGCCTCGTGCTCGTTGAGGTAAGGCGCCACCGTCCGGATCGTCGCCCCCACGCCGGTGATCCGCCGATGTAGATCCGTGATGATCAGATCGGGCTCCCCGCGCTTGTCGGCCGGAGGCTTGTCTGGCTCATTGGTCATGGACAATCCCGTTGCAGGCCCAAAGATGTTCTCCGCCGCCCAGACACCACCGTGCGTCGGACGCCCGCATGATAGAGCCATCCCCCCCCGGCGACACCCCCAGCCCCTAGCCCAGCCGTTTTTTTCTCCCATCGGACACGGTAGATTGGCCAGCTGATCCCACCATCCACGCCGGGTCATCCCCATGCCCACCATCGACTTCATCAACGCCGAACTCCGCAACGACTACCCCACCGCCTACGCCCCCCAGGGCTACAAGCTCAAGGATTTCAGCATCATCCGCGCCCCCGCCCCCGGAAGCGGCTCCGCGGCGGACCGCTCCGCCGGCCTCTTCCACCTCTACTACATCAAGACTCCCCAGGCCGTCCCCAACGACTACGTCCTGGGCCTCGAGAACATGATCGGCCACTCGACCACCCCCGACTTCCTCCACTGGCAGGACCACGACCCCGTCCTGATCAGCCTGCAACTGAGCTGGGAATCCCGCTGCGTCATCGCCCCCTACGTCCTGCGCCACGGCGACGCATGGTGGATGTTCTACACCGGCACCAACGACCACCGCTCCCGCCTGGGCATCGCCACCTCCCCCGACCTCTTCCACTGGACCCGCCACCCCATCAACCCTGTCTACGACCCCTCCTGCCTCCCCTTTGCCGCCCCCCGCGGGGGCGGCTGCCGCGACCCGCACGTGGCCTATTTCGGCAACACCTACCACCTCTACTACACCATCGATGGCCGGGACGACACCGCCTGCGTCGGCGTCGCCACGGCGACGGACCTGCTCGACTGGCGCGACGCCGGCCGCGCCCTGGTCAGCCCCCGCCGCAGCGACAGCGGCAAGCACACCACCAGTGCCGAGTCCTCCGCCGTCCACGAAATCGACGGTCGCTACCTCATGACCGTCAAGCACTGCTGCGACCAGGGCCGGTGCAACCACGGCTCCTTCCTGATCTGGAGCGACACGCCCACGCGCTTCGACTGGGAAAAACGCTTCTGCTGGCTCGACCGCGTCATCGCCATGGAGCTTGTGGCACGAAAGGGCGACGACTTGCTCTTCGCCTGCTTCAGTTGCGTCTGGTGGAAGTTCCACCTGATCAAGCTCACCCGCAAGGGTGATCGGTTCACGATGAAGGAGAACCTCTCCCAGACTGAGATCGCCGAGCTGATCGCTCCGTAACGTCACCGACTCGTCGGCGCCACCCCCTCGAACGTCCATCCCATCCCCACCGAGCAATCCGCGATCTGCTCCGGGAACGCCGTCCACAGCGCCGCCATCGCCCGCGGCCCCGTGCAGTGCGCCGGGGCAAACACTTTCAGCCCCATCGCCTGCAACGCCTCGATCGTCTTGTTGATGCGTTCCGTCCCAGCGTTGACCAGGTGCGTCCCGCCGATCACCGCATGGATCGGCCGGCCCGTCAGCCGCTGCACATAGCGCAAGGTGTTGATGATCCCCGCGTGGGCGCAGCCCAGGATCACCACCACCCCCGCCGACGTATCAAAGTAAACCGCCTGGTCGTCCAGGATCGGGTCCGCCTCGTGCCCCTGGGCGTCAAGGTAGAAATCCCCGCCCGTGTCCTCGTAATCCGTCTCGCGCGGCACCTCGCCCGTGGCCATCACGCCCGGCAGAACTTCCGTCGGCCCCTGCGTCCAGACCAGCCGCTCCCTCCGTCCACGCAGCTCCGCCTCGCTCACGCTCGCCAGCCCGATCTCCCGCGTCTTCTCGCCACGCCCGCTGTACCGCCGCCGCGTTGCCTGAGGATGCAGAAAAATCCTCGCCCCCGGCGAACGCTCGATCGCCACGCCCAGCCCGCCCGTGTGGTCGTAGTGCCCATGACTGAGCACCACCGCCTCGACCGCCGACAGATCCAGCCCCAGTCGCTCGGCGTTGTGCGCCAGCGCCTGACCCTGCCCCGTGTCGAACAGGACGTGACGTCCCCCCGCCTCGATCCAGTACGCCAGCCCGTGCTCGCCGATAAGCCCCTGTCGGCGGACCGTGTTCTCCACCAGGACGATCACACGCACGGACGCTCCCATCACCGTTGCTCCTGGACCGTGTTCAACTGTCGCAGCTTGAACGTCGCATGAGCTCTTGCCTTGCAGATCTCGTCCTGAACCAGCTCAGCGCCCAGTCGGAAGATTGGCGACCTCGCTTCGACCTGCCAGGCGCGGATCACCGCCGTTTCGCCCAGACGCACCGGATGGCGAAAACGAACGGCCAGCTCCGCCGTCACCGCCGCATGCCCGTGCAGAAAAAGCCAGTGCGTCATGGCCCCGTCCAGCAAGGCCGCGATCACCCCGCCGTGCAGCAACCCGGGATATCCGCCGAATCTCTCCGGGCAAGCGAACACTCCCACCGCCCGGTCCTCGTCGTCCAGCTCATACTTCATGCGCAGGCCGTGACCGCACGTGGGGCTGCACACCACGCAATCGGGGTGATGCTCCAGTCTCAGGTCAGGCATGTTGTTCATGCCCATGCCCATGATGGTCATGGTTGCACGCCTTGGGGTCGACGGTCAACCGACCCTCCAACCACGCCCGCACCGCCCCCTCCGCGCGCTGCGCTCCCGCGCCATGCACCACCCGGATGCCCGCGTCGGCCAGCATGATGATCGCCCGCTCGCCGATGCCCCCCGCGATCACCACCTCCGCCCCCTGTTCCGCCACCCAGCGCGGCAGCACCCCCGGCTGATGCGGCGGCGTCGGCAGCACCTTCTGTGAAGTGATCTCCCGCGACTCCAGGTCCGCGTCAAAGAACGCCATCCCCGGCGCCCCGCCGAAGTGAACGCACAATTCCTCGCCCTGCACCGGCACCGCGATCCGTGTCATGATCTCGACTCCTTCCCGCTCAGATCAGCCCCTTGTACGCCCCGCCGTCCACCACAATGTTGCTCCCGGTGATAAACCCCGCCTGCTGCGACGCCAGGAACGCCACCACCGCCCCGAAATCCCCCGCCGCGCCGAGTCGTCCGGCCGGTATCGTCTTGGCCATCTCCGCCAGCGCCGCCTCCGGCGTCCCGCCCTTCTGCTGAGCCTGGTTCTTGGCCAACTGCTGCATCCGATCCGTCGCGTGCAGCCCCGGCAGCACCGCGTTGACGGTAATCCCCTGCGGCGCCAATTCCGTCGCGATCGTCTTCATGAACCCCGTCAGCCCCGCCCGCGCCATGTTCGACAGCAGCAGCGTGTCGATCGGCTGCTTGACCGCGATGGAGGTGATCATCACGATCCGTCCCCACCCGCGCCGCTTCATCCCCTCCGTCACCCCATGCACCAGCCGCACCGCCCCCAGCAGCGAAAGCTCCAGCGCCGCCGGATACTGCTCGATCTTGAGATCCGCATACCTTCCAGGTGTCGGCCCACCCGCGTTGGTCACGAGAACATCCGGCTCACCCATCTCGCCCTTGACCACCGCCAACAGCCCATCGATATCTCCCGCCTTGGCCATATCCGCCACGAACCCGCGCACCGTGCTCCCCGTCGCCGCCGCGATCTCCCCCGCCACGCGCTGCACGTCCTCCGCCGTCCGCGCGCAGATCGCCACCCGACAGCCCTCCCGCGCCAACGCCTCGGCGCATCCCTTGCCCAATCCCTTCGTCGCCGCCGTCACCAGCGCCAGCTTGCCCCGCAGTCCAAGATCCATATCAAGCCTCCAAGTCAGCAGTCACCAGCATCTTAACCCATCCGCCTCGGCAGACCCTCGGGCACTCTTCGCACGCGTGTATCCTTTATATTGAAGCGACTGATGCGTGATTCTTCCATTGACCCATTCCAGCTCCCCCGCTACGATCGGGTCGGTCACTCAGGGACCACTCGATCCGCGTAAAGGGTCCAACCCGCCTGCCTCGTGCCTCGACATAACCTGACTTCCCGCCCGACTTCGCGGATAACGGGCGCTCCTGGGAAGGAAGGTGCATCATGGCTGACTCTCAGCCGCTCCCGTCCGCGCGGCCGTTGCCGCAGCCGCCCAACCTCGACAAGCTCAAGAAAGAAGCCAAGCGATTGCTCGAGGCGATCCGCGCCGGCGATCCGGCCGCGCTCGCCCGTCTCACTGCGCTGCGGCTCCCGCGCGACGGCGCCGCCCTGCATAACGCCCAGCTCATCCTCGCCCGCGAACACGGCTTCCCCAGCTGGCGGGCGCTCAAGGCCTACGTCGAGGCGGCGCGCCAAGCAACACAGGACATCGATCATCGGGTTATTGAAATGGTGCGCGCCGGAAACGCATCGGCCTTGTTCGAGATACTCAAGGCTCATCCCAATAAGATCCACGCCACGGGCGGTCCGTGGCAACAGCCACTCCTGCACCTAGCCGCCACGGCCGGCCACCTGGCCGTGGTCAACCTGCTGCTCGAGCGCGGCCTCGACGTCAACACCCGCGACAGGGCCGACAACGCCTCCGCCCTGCACTTCGCCGCCGAGAACGGCCACCTTCCCGTCGTCCAGCGACTCCTCGACGCCGGCGGCGATCTTCACCAGGCTGACAACGTGCACGAGCTCGACGTCCTGGGCTGGGCCACCTGCCTCGGCGGCTATCACCAGGACGTGGCGAATCTCCTGCTCGAACGCTGCGCCCGCCTGGGGATCTTCACCGCCGTGGCCATGGACCGGGGGGATGACGTCCGCCGCATCATCGAAGCCGACCCCTCGCAGCGCGATCGCCAGATGAGCCGCAACGAGCACCACCAACGGCCCCTGCACCTGGCGGTGGCCAAGAATCGGCCGCGGATGGTCCCCCTGCTCCTGGAGCTGGGAGCCGATCCTCACGCCCAGACCCGCGCGGGCGTCACCCCCCTGGGCCTGACCAACGCCAGAACCGACCCAGCCATCATCGAATCGCTCCGCCGCCACGGCGCATCCTTCAGCCTCGTCGACGCCCTGCTCGCCGGCCGATTCGACGAGGCCCAGCGCCTTCTCAACGAACAGCCCGATCGTCTCCGCACTCAGGACAGCCACGCCATCGTCGTCGCCGCCGAGAAGAACCGCACCGCCTCCGTCCGCTGGCTGATCGACCACGGCGCCGACGTCAACACCCTGGCCGAGACCTGTTGCACCACCGCGGCCCTGCATCACGCCGCCGCGCGCGGCAACACCGAGATGGTCCGGATGCTCCTGGCCGCCGGCGCCGACCGCGATCTCAGGGACGGCCTCTACGACAAGACCCCGCCGCAGTGGGCGGAGTTCTACGGCAAGCCCGAAACGGCTGAGCTGATACGCACCTGGCGGTCTTGAACAGAGCGTCGCCCGCCATCCATTGATCCAAACACCTTCTATGCAGACACCGGAGATCAACATGACCAAGGCCAACACATCTACCGCCATCCCGACCTGCCGCGCCCTGGCCCCGCAGTTCCTCGTCGACGACCTGGAGAAGTCCATCGCCTACTATCGCGACAAGCTCGGCTTCACCGTCGACTTCACTTACGGCGGCTTCTACGCCGGCCTGCGGCGCGACGCGGCCGAGCTGCACCTCAAGCACGCCCCCAAGACGATGGCCGACCGCATGCACCGCCGCCACAACGAGCACCTCGACGCCTCCGTCGCCGTCAAGGGCATCGACGCGCTCTGCGCCGAGCTCCAGCAGCGCGGCGCCCAGATCATCAAACCCCTCGAGAACCGTCCCTGGGGCACG
>JADZET010000027.1 GCA_020850375.1 Phycisphaeraceae bacterium
AGAACATCAGCTTCGAGGCGGCGGGCCTGACCGAGCCGCTCTCGGGCGCCTGGAAGGGCGTGATCCAGTACAGCCAGATGCAGGTCGGCGACGACGCGGTGGTCATCGGCGTCGGCTCGATCGGCCTGCTGTGCATGATGGTCGCCCGCGCCGCCGGCGCCGGACGGCTGATCGCCATCGACCCCTCCGAGCACGCCCGCGGGATGGCGCTCAAGCTCGGCGCCACCCACGCCATCAACCCCCTCGACGGCGACACCAAGAAGAAGGTCTACGACATCATCCCCGACGGCCCGGACTTCGTCATCGAGGCGGCAGGCCCCATCCAGGCCGTCAAGCTCATGGTCGACCTGCTCCGCCGCGGCACGAAGTGGAACGTCTTCGGCATCACCACCCACGAGAAGTTCGAACTCGACGGCGGCCTGACGCACTTCCTCGAGGCCCGCATGGACGCCAGCTTCGGCACCACGCCCATCGCCATGCAGAACGCCATCAAGCTCATGGAGCGCGGCCTGGTCGACACCCAGAAGATCATCACCCACAGCTACCCCCTGACCAAGATCCACGAGGCCCTGGACATGATGGCCAGCCCCGACTCCAACAAGGTCGTCATCAAGCCGTAACCCCCGGAAGTGACCCGGGGGATTCAGCCGCCAAGACACAAGAAGACTTTTCACCACGGAGCACGGAGGACACGGAGAAGAAATACAGAGATCAATTCAACTGAATGATCTTCTGGATCGACTCCGTGATCTCTGTGTCCTCCGTGGTGAATGCATTGGCTTCTTAGTGTCGTGGCGGATCATCCAGAGGGAACCAACCATGCTCAGCTCACGTCCCGCTGTCCCCCCGCCGGTGCTGCCGACGGCCGACGAGTTCAAGGACAAGGTGGCCGTGGTCACCGGCGGGTCCGACGGCATCGGCAAGGGCATCGTCGTGGCCCTGGTCAGCGTCGGAGCCCACGTCTTCTTCTGCGGCCGCGGCGAGGAGACTGGCCTGGCCACGCAGAAGGAGATCGGCCCGCTGAGCCACTTCGTCCGCTGCGACGTGTCCAGCCCCGACCAGATCAACGCCTTGATCCAGCAGGCCGGCGATTTCCGCGGTTCGATCGATTTCCTGGTCAACAACGCCGGCATGGACCCCGGCGGGCACTTCGAGAGCACCAAGCTCGAATTCCTCGAGCAGATGTGGCAGACGAACCTGCGGTCGATGTTCCTCGTCACCCAGGCGGCCATGCCCTACCTCAAGAAGGGAGCGGGCAAGGCCGTCGTCAACATCGGCACGACCAACTACATGCGCGGCATCGAGGGCATGACCGTCTACAACACCTCCAAGAGCGGCATCGTCGGCTTCACCCGCACGCTCGCCCGCGAGATGGGCCACCTCGGCTACGGCATCCGGGTCAATCTCGTCTCGCCCGGCTGGACCGTCACCGACCGCCAGATCAAGCACCGCGGCATGAACGAAAAAAACACCGTGGGCCTGATCAATGGCCAGTCGGTCCGCGAGCTGATGTACCCCGAGCACATCGCCAGCGTGACGATGTTCCTGCTCTCAAAGGCGTCGACGGCCGTCAGCGGCCAGAACATCGTCGCCGACGGCGGGGCGATCTTTCAGTAACTCCCCAGCCCGGCATCACGGACTGACTCACCAAAATAAACAACTCCCTCCGCCCCGCGGCGAAGGGAGTTTCTTGTTGTGGATCAATCGGCCGACTGGCTCACTTCCCAACGACCTTCTCGATGTACCGCCCCACCGCCTTCGGATCGTCGAGGTTCACGCCCTTGGGCGCACCCAACCATCGCCACTGCTGCACGAACGACGCGCTCTGGCCCGTCTTGACCTTGAGCTCGGCCGAGATCGGCTCGATCTCGATCTCCTTGTCGGTGATCCAGAAGATCGCGTTGGCCCCGTCGTAGTGCGGGTAGACGCCCTTCTCGTCGATCGGGTAGGTCATCAGCAGGATGCCCTGCTCGAAGACCACGCCTAACCATCCCGCCCGCAGGTGCGCCGCCAGCCCCACCCCCTTGCTCGTGCCGACGCGCAGGACGAGGTAGCCGTCTTGCGTCGTCACGCGATCGACCGGGTCCACCGTGGAGTTGTCGCGCGTCATCCAGCCCCGCGGGTAGGCCTCGTTCACGCCCAGCGGGGCGATCAGGTATCGGCTCACGGGCATCATCGCCCGCTCCCAGATCGTCCAGCCGTCAGCCTCGTCGCCGCTGACGCGTTTGATCGTGGCGGTGTAGGTCAGCTGCTTGCCGTCGGGCGAGAGCTGATATCGCTTGGCAAAGACCAGGCCCGTCTGGCCCGCGGCGGCTTCGTCGCTCTGGACCTCGACGCTGCCCGGCAGCATGTTGACGTTCGGCCAGGGGTGCAGCCACAGGCCCGGCCACTGGTTGCGGCCGTCGCCGGTGCGTTTGAGGTCCGTGGGGTTGCCGTCCCACGGGGCCCAGGGCATGCTGGGGTCCAGCGTTCGCCCGTCGAGCTTCTCGTTGGGCAGGAAGAGGTTGGCCTGCCCCGTGCCGGTAAAGTCCAGCTCGCTCAGCCGCCCGGCCCACGCGGGAACGACGACGGCCGTGGTGGAGCCGGCGCTCAGCGACACGCACCCTTCGAGTCCGCGATGCTTCACGGTGCTCACCTCCACGCCGGTAGAGCCAGCGTTGGCCATGGACATCTCGCCCCGGCAGCCGATCGTCAGGACCAGCGTCGACAACACGCCCGCGACCCTCCAACCATTGACCCGCTCGCCCATGGGCTGTCTCCTGTTTATGCTTGGAACCACGTTCGCATGATAAGTGCCGGGCCGACCGGCCGCGAGCTGGCGCGTCGAGGCAAATCGATGATGATCGACCCCCCAACTCCGGAGGCTCCCTTGGCCTTTGACAGGCCGGCCCCACCCTCAGCCATCGACTGGGCGGCGTGCGGGCTGTGGCCCTGCCGGTGGATTCATGTCCAGGGGGCGGACGATCGGCCGCTCTTCGCGGCCTATCGCCTCACATGGCAACAGGATGAGCCGCGAGTCGTCCAGGTCTTCGTCTCAGCCGACGAACGCTATGAGCTGCTTCTCGACGGCCGCCGGATCGGGCGCGGGCCCCAGCGAGGGGACACCACACACTGGCGGTACGAGACCCACGACCTGCACCTGGCGCCGGGGCCGCACGTGTTGAGCGCCCGCGTCTGGTCGCTCGGCGACATGGCCCCCTGGGCGCAGTTCTCCGCTCGTCACGGATTTCTCCTGCAGCCGCGCGACGCCGACCTCGACGCCCTCTTGGGCACGGGCGTCGCCCCCTGGCAGGCCCGGCGGTGCGACGCGATCCGAGCCGTCGCCGATCCACGCTTCACGCCCGTCGGCCCGGCGTTCGAACTCGACGGCGCCAAGCCCTCGTGGGAGTCGAGCCAGGGCGGTTGGCACGCGGCCCTGATGGCCCATCACGGCGCCCACGCGGCGAGCTTCAACAACGAGCGCCCCGTCCACCTGCTCGTCCCGGCCGAGTTGCCGGCCATGCTCGACGAACCGATCCCGCTGGGCGATCAGGCCGTCGTGCGATTCGTCGAAGATCTACCGCCGGATCAGGACGTGGACACCCTGGCCGTGGACGTGAAACGGGACCTGCCCGCCGAGCATCGCGCGTGGCAGGACATGCTCGCGGGACGCTCGGGCCTGCGCGTCGAACCAGGGCAGGCGAGACGGGTGATCATCGACCTGCAGAACTACTTCTGCGCCTACCCCGTCGTTACGCTCCGCGACGGTGCCGGCGGCGTGGTCGAGCTCGGTTGGGCGGAGACGCTGCTGACCCAGTGCAACCGCTGGGAGGGTAAAGGGCCGCGTGGTCTGATCGACGGACGCTTCTTCAACGGCCTGACCGACCGCTTCCTGACCCCAGGGGGGAACGAGGCGCGTCGTCTCGAAATCCCCTGGTGGCGATCCGGCCGCTTCGTCCAACTCGTCGTCCGCCCGGCGAGCGAAACGATTGAGGTTGTCGGCCTGGAGCTGCGCGAGACGCGTTACCCGCTGGAGATGCACGGACGATTCACCTGCCGGTCAGCCGAGACGACCTGGCCGCAGGGCATCGCCGAGATGATCCCCGTCGCCCTGCGCGGCCTGCAGATGTGCGCCCACGAGACCTACCTCGACTGCCCCTACTACGAGCAACTGATGTACGTCGGCGACACGCGCCTGCAGGCCCTGACCGGCTACGCCATCGATCCCGACGACCGATTGCAGCGCAAGGCCCTGGTGACCTTCGACGCCTCCCGCCGGCCGGACGGACTGACGCAGTCGCGCTACCCGAGCTGGCGGATGCAGATCATCCCTCCCTTCTCACTGTGGTGGGTCGGCATGGTCCACGACTTCACCCTCTGGCGAGACGATCCCGGGCTCGTCCGCGCCTTGCTTCCGGGGGTCCACGCGGTGCTCGAGGCCTTCCTACTTCATCAACGACCGGATGGCCTGGTCGATCTTCCGGTGGGGTGGAACTTCACCGACTGGGTCCGCGGCTGGCGCAACGGCGTGGGCCCCAATGACCCCTCAGGCATCAGCGGCTTGGTGAACTGGCAGCTTGTCCTGGCCCTGCAAGAGGCGGCGGAACTGGACGAGCACGCCGGCGAACCGGAGTTGGCGGCACGTTGGCGACGACTGGCCCAACAGATCGGCGGCCTCTTGGTCGAACGATTCTGGGATGAATCCCACGGCCTCCTGGCGGACGATCCGGGGCACGAGCACTTCTCAGAGCACAGCCAGGCGATGGCCGTCCTGGCGGGGGCGCTCAGTCCCTCGCAGACCGATCTCGTGCTGCGGAATCTTCAGCGACAAGACCATCAGCCCCCCCTCGCCCGCGCAAGCCTCTACTTCTCCCACTACCTCCTCGAGGCCTTCGCCCGCCTGGGCCGGATGGACCTTTTCTTCGATCGCCTGCGGGTCTGGTTCACCCTCAAGGAACTGGATCTGAAAACCACCCCCGAGCAGATGCACGACCCGATCCGCTCGGACTGCCACGGCTGGGGTGGGCATCCGCTCTATCACCTGCTGGCGACAATCGCCGGCATCCGCCCTGAGGGCTGGTCCTTCAAGAAGGTCCGCATCACGCCACAACTCGGCCCGCTCGATCACCTCCGCGCCGCCATGCCCCACCCCGCCGGCGGGTCGATCGAAGTCGAATGCGAGAAACGCGCCGACAAGCTCAGCGGCATCATCCGATTGCCCGCCCATCTTGCCGGTGAATTGGCGCTCGACGGCCGCGTGATCGCGCTCCGAGCCGGCCGCGAGACGCGTTTCTAAACCCTCGGCAGCCAGACGCGCATCCGCCCCACCCCTTCCGGGGGCGGGGGCGACGGCCGATTCGCCCAGAGGTGATAAGGGACGGCCGTGAGCTTGGCCGGCCGCCACGCCTGGTCCCTGCCGTGGGGCTTGTAGAGCGTGCTCTTCCAGCGTTCGAGATCGACGACCACGCCCTGGGCCTCGACGAAGGGCACGCCGTCAAAGATCTGCGATTTCTGCACGATCCGCAGCGGCTGCGCCGGGTCGATCCTCGCGGCATCGACACGATCGCCCTCAAGCTGGTCGCACTGCTCGAAGCAGTAGACCACCGGCCCGCGCTGCACGGCCAGGCAGCCCGCCGCCGACTCGATCCGCGGGTGCGCCTCGACCAGCACCGCCGGCATGGCCAGATCCAGCTCCACCACGTCGCCGCGCTGCCAGCGTCGCTCGAGCGTCAGGTACCCGTCAGCGTCGCGATCAACCTTCTGCGCCTGGCCGTTGACCTTCACCGTCACCTGCTCGCACCACCCCGGCCGCCGCAGGCTCAGCGAAAGGTCGTGCCCGTCGGACTCGATCACTTCGAATCTCACCAGGCCCGACCACGGGTACTCCGTCTTGACCTCGAGCGTCAGCCGCCCGGCCGAGGCGGTCTCGGCGACGATCCGGCTGGCGGTGTACTGGTGAACCTGCACGCCGCGGTCGTCCGTCGTGGCGATCAGGTGCTCGAGCGTGGCCAGCGTCCGCATCACGTTCGGCGGGCAGCAGGCGGTGCGATACCACGGCGTCCGCCTCAGACCCCCGTCGCCCGCCAGGCGGTTGTCGTAGAACCAGGAGGCGAAATCGCGCCCGATCCCGCTGAGCACCCCGTTGTAGAGCGCCCGCTCGATCACGTCGGCGAAGCGAGACAATCCCGTGGCCAGGAGCATACGCCACCCGAGCATCATCGTGGCGATCGTGGCGCAGGTCTCGCAATAGGCCTTGTGATTCGGCAGCTCGTAGGCGTCGCCGAAGGACTCGTCGCGGTGGTGCACGCCGTTGCCGCCGGTGATGTACATCTTGCGGTACTCGAGGTCGTCCCACATCCGAAGGCCGGCGTCGAAGAGGGCTTGCTCACCCGTCTCGAGGTAAACGTCCACCATGCCGCAGATCAGGTAGAGCTGCCGCACGGCGTGCCCCTCGACCTCGGTGCAGTGGCGGACGGGAAGGCGGTCCTGCAGGTATCCCCCGTTCTTACCCGGCGGGCGCAGAATGCCCTTGCCCCGGCAGTCGATCATGGCTTGACCGAGCGCCAGGTAGCGCTTCTCGCCCGTCAACCGGTAGAGCTCGACCAAGGCCATCTCCGCCTCGGGGTGGCCGCAGGCCCCCTCGCGCCGCCCCGGGCCGAAGACCGCGTCGAGCAGATCAGCGAACCTCTCCGCCACGCGCAGAAGCTCACGCCCCTGAGTCGCGCGGGCGTGGGCGACGGCCGCCTGGAAGAGATGCCCCGCGCAGTAGATCTCGTGGTCACTGTGGAGCTTGGTCCAGCGTGCCTCCGGCGGCTGGGTGACCTGGTAGAACGAATTGAGGTAGCCGTCGGGCGCCTGCGCCGCAACCAGCAGATCCGCTGTGCGGTCCATCATTGCCTGCAACTCGGGCGAGGACTCGCGTCCCAGCTCCCACGCCAACGCCTCGAGCCACTTGTAAAGGTCCGAGTCGATGTAATACGGCCCCTTGAACGCCGTGGCGCCCCCCGGAAGGCGGCCGGCGGCCAGGCCCAAGTCGTGAAAGTTGCCCGCCTCCTCCAGACGCTGGTACCCCGCCTCAAGGCCGATCCGCCGACACCGACTCTGGTAGAAAGCGAGGTAGCCGCCCCGGAGCTGCGCCTGCGGCATGCCGACAGGTCGGAGCTTGGCGTAGGGGCTGGCGGTGACGTCGACGAGAGCAGCGCTGCGAGGCGTGGTCATCGCGAGGGCCTCCATTCCCGGAGACCGTTAGGTTACGGCCAATTCATCCCGACGGCGATTCGCCGATCACACCCGCTCACGTGTCAGTCGCTCCAGCAGCGGTGCATTGGCGGGAGGAAAGGCATACTGCGCCAGGTCGCTCGGCCGAACCCAGCGATGGTCCGCCACATGGAGGTTCTTTGGTTCGCCGGCCAGCCATCGGCATCGGAATGGGCGGATCGTCACGTGGGCGTGCTCGTAAGCATGATCGAGAACACCCAAGGGCTCCTCCACGCTCACCTCCAGGCCCACCTCCTCCCGGAACTCCCGCGCGACGCAGGCCTGGGGGGACTCGCCGGGCTCGATCTTGCCCCCCGGAAACTCCCAAAACCCGCCCAGGACCGTGTCCGGACGACGCAGAGTGATCAGATAATGGTCAAGCCCCTGTCGATCCTGAACTAAAACGCCAATCGCCACTTCAATGCGTTTGAGGGTCATGACTGGCCCACTATAAACGATCAAAGGCCGTCTTGGCGTCTGATTTCAGACCTCCCCATTTGTCCAGTCGAGCCAAGTTGAGCCTGGACTTTCAGTTAAGTACTCGGCGATCGATCCGGCCGTTAATGAACGCAAATCATTGTTTTTCCTTCATCTTACATCTTGCCGAGAATGAGAATATGTGCATTGACACCCTGGGAAACGGTGGGCTAGGATAGCGCCCGTCCGGAACAAACTGCGGGCTCATCTTGAGCCGTGGCGCACCTCCGCTTGCAGGATCGGAGCCCTCAAGCGGAGGTTTTTTTGCGCCCTGTCCGGGCTCAGGGGCAGACGATCCCCATCAGAGTGGTTGATCTGGGAATGGCGGCAACGTGGCGATTCGACCGGTCGTGACCACGTGAAGAGGGGCCAGGGCAGCGACTTCATTGCGGGTGTGCCACACGCTTGGCATGGGGTCGCCCGGGGGTGAAGTAGAGTTCCTCACGATGGCGTGGCCGCCGCGCCAAAGGGAGGACCGGCGATGAATCTTCGCGTGGGACCGTTCGTGTACCGGGTGCGGTTCGTGGAAGAGCTCATCGAGCACGAGGGCCGGCGGTGCCTGGGGCTGTGCGACAACGACGCGCACGTGATCCTGGTGGCCCGCCACGGCAGCGAGGCCCAGCAGGTCCAGGTCGTCTGCCACGAGTACATGGAGGCGTGGGTTTACCACTTCGGCCAGGGCATGACGGACAAGGAGGCCATGTGCGACCTGTTCGGCATGGCCATGACGCAGTTCACACTCGACCTGATGCACCAGATGCGCTGCTGGGCGGACCCGTCGCCCGCGGGCGACGCGTCGGCGACGAACGGCGATGACCTATCGCTGGCCGGTGATGACACACAGGCCATGGCGTCGGCGCCGGGACGGCCGCTCGGAGAGCATGGCTCTTTGGCCGAGGAATCCGCGGAATACACACAGCGGTATAAGGACGTGTTCGATCGGAACACGCGTCCTGAGACAGAGCATGGCCATGGGCCGGGGGCGTCGGTGGGTCTGAAGCAGTTGGGCAGGTGGTCGGTGCGTGGTCTAGGCCAGGAGGGAGGTTGGCGGATTCGGCTTGTCGAGCCCTCCGGGGAAACGGGGGCTGTGCGGCGCGTGTCATAAGTCATCCAAATCAGGGTCGGGCGAAGGGAGGTTCTGGTTCGGCGGCGTGGGCGTGGCGAGGTGGTCAAGCCCGTGAATGGAAGGGCGGGCGTGCTTGGCCGCCTTGCGTGACAAAGGGGCGGGCGAGGCGTTGGTCCCAAGCGATCGCGCCTCGACCTGGCCGACGATGCCTAATCGACTCGCGGCCGCATCGACCTCGGCCAGGGCGGCGCGCCGGACGAAACTGACCTGCTCAGAGGCGGGCGCCTCAAGGAACATCAGCAGCGCTGCCGAGAGGACCATGCCCTTCTGCTTGCCGTGGCCGTACAGGGCACAGACGCGGTTGAAATCAGCCAGCAGTTCGGCGGGCACGGCCAGGTTGAGCGTTTTCTTTCGCATGGCGGTTTCCTCGAGCGGGCAACGGTCGGTCACGCATCGATCAGGGCCAGACGTGAACCAAGTCATTAGGCCGAGAACCAGCAGGTCAGGGGTGAGCATGTCGGCGGAGCAACGCACGGACGTCGGCGAGCAGACGCATGGCGGGCTGTTCAAGTTTTGTGGAAAACGGCATAAGCTCTGTCCCCTGCCGCTTCAATAAGGCCAAACGTGTGGCACTGTCAGATCATCTCACAATCACCCGGGGCTTGCAAATCATGATGATCATTGTATCATAGTGATATGATGATGGGCAAGCGTAAAGCCATAAAAACGGGTGAAAAGGCTGTTCAGATCCCACACCCTTCCTGGGACATGGACTGGCTGTCCGATCGTTCCCCCGATAGTTCCAAAGCGCACGGCCAGCCGCCCGATGCCGCCACGCAGGCCCGCAAGGACAAGCCCTCACCCCCAAGGCCTGAACCTGTCAGCATGGGACAAGTCCTTGGTATAGCGCTATTTCTGAGCGGAAGCCAGTGGCACGATACCCACAAAATCTTCCGTCGGAAGCTGCCGGCGGTGGTCAGAAAATTCCTCGACCAGGCGGACCGACTGACGCTTGAGCGCTGTGTCGTCGAGGCCATGACCCGGCTCAATCAAACAGATCTCTCCCCCACACGTTCGGCGGGGCGAACGCCCTCGAACAAGCGAAAAAAGGCTTGACACGACGTCTTGTTCGGTAGAAGATAGGGTACCCAAACAGAAACCTATCTTCTTGAGGGCAAGACCATGATGAGCGAACACCTGATCCTTAGCCAGTTTGAGGCCCGCTCCTGGCGAAAGCTGCTCCAGGGCCTGCAACACAACGGCGTGGATGTGCCGGCGCATTTGGTGAGCCGGCTGACCGAGCCCTCCGCGGGGGCGATCGCCTTGGGGCTGCGCCGTTTGCTGGAGTTGAGCTTCGGTCTTAGCCGGGGCGCTCTGGACATGCTCCGGACCCTGCTCGATCAGCAGCGACCGGACGGGAGCTGGGCGGGCGATCCGGCGCCCACAGCCGCCGCTATGGCGGCGATCGGGGCGTGCCTGGTTGGCTCACTCAAGCCAAGCCTGCCCCCGGATCTGGCCGTGCGGGCATCGCTGGCTCAGCGGCGTGGCCTAAGCGCCCTGGCGGTCATGCAGGACGACGAAGGGACCTGGAGACATCCCGGCGAAAGCTCGGATCGTCAGACGGCCGGCTCGGCGTGTTGGATCCGGGAGCTGCTGTCGCGCGATGCGGAGGCGCGCCAGTGCCTGCACCTCGATCCCGTCGTGGCCACGCCTGGTTCACCGGGCCGGCGCACACGAACCGCTCGCCGCGCCGAGACCTCCCCCACCGCCGTGGCCTCACGCTTTCACCGCCGCGAGCCGCACCCCCACGGCGGCCAATCAACCCGGCCGGGGCTGAGCTACCGGATGGGACGAGCCGGCTGGGGATGGGATGAGCGGGCCTGGCCCGCGGCGTAAGACACGCACGCACGGGGGCCGATGGCGCCTGATCGCCCGGCGGTACGGGTTTGGCCAGGTCTTGCCCGTGGTCAGCGGATGATCCGCGCCCCGCCGCCCTTGGCCACGCGCTCGAGCTCTTCCCTGGTGATCTGGCTCGTGTCGCCGCGCGTCGTCTGTAACAGCGCGCCGTGGCACGTGCCGTAGTTCACCGCCTCCTGCGGTCCCTTGCCCTGGAGGAACGCGTAGGCGAACCCCGACGCGAACCCATCGCCGCCGCCGACGCGGTCCTCGATGATCAGACGATCGAACCTCGGGCCCTCATAGAACCGATCCTCAGCCGCCCAGTAGAGAATGGCGGACCAGTGGTTCTCGCTGGCGCTGACCACCTCACGCAGGGTCGTGCCGATGACCTTGAGGTTCGGGTAGTCCTTCGCCACGCGGCGGACCATTTTCTTGTAGTTCTCGATGGGCAGGGATTCGAGCTTCTCCGACGTGCCCTCGACCTCGTAGCCCAGTACCTTCTGGAAGTCCTCCTCGTTGCCGATCAGGCAGTCGATGTACTTCATCAGCGGCTTGGTCGTGGCGATGGCGTCTTTCGACGACCAGAGCTTCGAGCGGAAGTTCAGGTCATAGGAGACGATCGTGCCGGCCTCGTGGGCGGCCTGCAGCGCCTCGGCGGCGACCTGGCGGGTGGTGGGGCTCAGGCAGGTGAAGATGCCGCCGGTGTGCAGCCAGCGGACGCCGCCGCCGAAGAGCTTCTTCCAGTCGATGTCGCCGGGCTTGAGTTTGGACGTGGCCGAGTGGCCGCGGTCGTAGAGCGTGACGCTCGCCCGTGGGCCGGCGCCGACCTCGGTGAAGTTCAGCCCGATGCGCGCCTCCCGCCCCACGCCGTCATAGGGCATGGTCACCACGTGCCCCGTGTCCATCCCCACCGTCCGGGCGTGGTTGAGGATGATCTTGCCCACCGGGTTGTCGACCAGCGCGCCCACCCAGCCCGTGCGGAAACCCAATCGCGACAGTGCGTAGGCCACGTTGTACTCCCCGCCGCCGACCCAGACCTCCAACTGCGTGGCGAACTCAATCCGTCCCGCGCCGGGCGGGCTCAGGCGGATCATGCACTCACCGAGGGACACGAGGTCGAGTTCGGATCGATCGGCCGGCTTGAGAGGCAGATTCATGGATTCACTCACCGAAAAGGGTTGCTGAAGGATCCGCCGGCCGTATCGCGTGCAGCCGGGGCCGAGAAGCGGAGGATTCCGAGCGGTATCGACTGGTTTTCTCGGGAAAGATAGGTATTCTGACCGGCCGATCCTGAAGTGTCAAAGACACCAGATCCTCACGCAGAAAACGGAGATGCTTGAATCCGAGCCCGTGCTGCGGGCGTCCCGCCCGTGTGATTCGAAGATCCCGGGTGGCTCAATCCCCCCGATTTGCACAGAAAGACAACCCATCCATGAGTGTCCGCATCCGCAACGTCCTGGCCCGTGAGGTGATCAACGAGAAAGGCCTGCCCACCGTCGAGGTCGACGTCCAGCTCGACGACGGCAGCTTCGGCCGGGCCACCGCGCCCGGCGGCACCTCACGCGGCATCCACGAGCCCGTCGACCTCAAGGACGGGGACAAGACCTACTTCCACGGCCTGGGCGTCAGCAAGGCCATCCACAACGTCAACACCGAGATCCGCGCCCTGCTCATCGGCAAACATGTCGAGGCTCAGGAAGAGATCGACCGCGCGATGATCGCCCTCGACGGCACGCCCAACCGCTCGCGCCTCGGCGGCAACGCGATCATCGCCACCTCCATGGCCGCCGCCAAGGCCGCCGCCGCCTCGCACCGCGTCCCCCTCTGCGAACAGATGGGCGGTGGCTGCGAGATCCCCCTGGCGTTCATCTACATGATGTTCGCCGGGCCGGCCTACGTCGGCGGCGACGTCTGCGACTTCCAGGAGTTCGCCCTGATCGCCCTCTCGGCCAAGAGCTACAGGGAGGGCTATCTCTCGACCCTGGGCATCTACCGCCGGCTCACCGATCTCCTGGCCCAACGCGCCGGCCAACCCTCGCCGCGCAACAAGGACGTCGCCGGCAGCTCCGTCGGCCGGTTCGATTCCAACGAGGAGGCCCTGGCCACGCTCACGCGATTCATCGAGGAAGAGGGCTTCACCCCCGGCAAAGACTTCGGCTTCTACCTCGACATCGCCGCCAGCCAGCTCTACGACGGCAAACACTACCACCTCCACGCCGACAAGCAGACGCTCACGCCCCCGCAGATGATCGACCGGCTCGAAGATCTCTGCCGCAAGTACCCCATCGTGAGCATGGAGGACTGCCTCTACGAAGAGGACTGGGACGGCTGGAAAGCGCTGACCGACCGGCTGGGCAAGAGGGTCCAGATCGTCGGTGACGACCTCTTTGTGACCAACGCGGCCATGCTGGCCAAGGGCGCGAAGATGGGCGCCGCCAACGCCGTGGTCATCAAGCCCAATCAGGTCGGCACGCTGACCGAGACCTACGAGGCCATCGCCCTGGCCAAGAAGCTCGGGTACGGCACGATCATCTCGCCGCGATCGGGCGAGCTCTGGGACCCCTACATCCCCCACCTGTGCGTCGGGCAGAACCTCGGGCAGGGCAAGCTCGCCGGGGCCCACTCGCGCGGCGAGTCGAATCTCAACGAGTTCTCCCGCATCATCGACCACCTCGGCGACCGAGCCGTCTACCGCGGCCGCGAGGTGCTGGCGAGGTTCCTCTGATCCTCGCCGTGGCGCGGAGGCAGTCGCGATGATCATCCGCAACCGCGATGAGCTGCTGGCCCATGGCAACGTCAGGGGACGAACCCTGGCCCTGGACATCCTCGAGCGCACCCTGCAACGCGTTGATGCTCGCGAGCTTGTCAGGCGAACGGTCCGGCTGGAGGCGGGTGGCTTGAAGGTGGCTGATCAGGACTACCCGCTCGCGGAGATCGAGAACATCTACGTCCTTGGGGCCGGCAAGGGCGTCTACCACTTCGCCGCAGCTCTCGAGGAACTGCTGGGCGACCGCATCCGCGAGGGCCTGGTGATCGAGAAGCACCTGGGCGCGATGGACCAGGCCCGCCGGAAGATCCAGCGTCTTCGCCACATCCGCGTCCACGAGGCCGGCCACCCCGTTCCCGACGCCGCCGGGGTCGACGGCGCCGGGCGGCTGATCCAGCTCGCCCAGCGGGCGCAAGCGAACGACCTGGTCTTCGTCTGCGTCGTCGGCGGCTGCTCGAGCCTGACCACCCTGCCGGCCGAGGGGCTGAGCCTCCTGGACATCCAGCTCGCCACGCATGACCTGATGCAGAGCGGCGCGGACGTCGAGATCCTCGACGCCCTGCGCACCACCACCACGCAGCTCCAGGGCGGCCAGCTCGCCCGCCACATCCACCCGGCCAGGATCGTCAATCTCGTGGTTGACGATGACATCTGGCGCTACCCACACGGCTGGGAGCAGCGGCCCGACGAGGCCGGCTGGGGCCCCAGCGCCCCGGTCAAACGCGCCGACCATCAGCGCCTGTCAACGCTGGTTCAGACACTCCAGCATCGCGATCTGTGGCAAGGACTTCCGGGGGCTATTCGCCGTCACCTCAAGCGCGGTGACCCCGGCCGTGACGCCCTGACCGCCGATGACTTTCAGCGGCTGGGCGTGCGATGGCGGACCGTGGTGATGGCCGACCCCCGCACGAGCGCCGAGGCCGCACGCGATGCGGCCAAGGAGTCGGGCCTGGCGGCCGTGATCCTCTCGACCACCATGGAGGGTAACGCCGCCCAGGCGGGCATCACCGTGGCGGCCGTGGCCAAAGAGATCGCCCGCAGCGGCCACCCCGTGTCACGACCCGGCGCGGTGATCATCACCGGGGAGACGACCGTCCGCCTTGAGCGAGGCCACGGCCAGGGCGGCCCGAATCAGGAATGCGTCGTCAGCGCCGCGACGCGTCTGGAAAACGCGGCCAACATCGTCATCGCCTCGGTCGGCACCGATGGAACAGACGGCCCGACCGGCATCGCCGGCGGCATCGTCGACGGCCGGACGCTCCCGCGTGCCCGTCAACACGGCATAAACCTGCCGGCCGAGCTCGACAGACACAATGCCTCGCACGTGCTGCTGTCGCTGAGCGACGCGATCTACTTCAGCGAGCCGGGGACGAATCTCTGCGACCTGACCGTCATCGTCGTCGCCGACTGAGTTGGGCAAAACGGCTCACGCGGAGAGCACTGCCACGGCGTCGTGCTCGAACGGCGGCGTGAGCTGCACCTTGCCCCCGCACGAAACAAAGGATGCCGGCCTGACCTCGCCGCTGTCGGGGTTGATCCAGCGGAGCTCAAGCTCGCCCGACCAGGGGGAAAGGTCCAGGCTCAGCACGCCGGACTGAGGTTGATAGGCGATGAGCGTCGGCCTCTTCACCGAATCGGCCGCCGCCAGGCAGTAGCCGCTGGAAGAGATCTCGCCGCGCGGCGTCAGCACGACAAGGTCCACGGACTTCGCCAGCCGCCCGATGTGCCCCAGGGCGCGGCGGAGGCTGTGCCAGCGATCGTCAGCCGGGTCCCAGGTCTTTAGCTCATCCACCCAGATGCTCTTGGATGCATAAGGGTCCATGAACACCGGGTTCCGCCCCCGGCAGAAGCTCTTCCACGCCCAGAACCGGTCCCCGCCGATGCCCCAGAGATGGTCCGTGTCATCGAGGATAACCTTGCGCCCGTCCGCCACCTCCGGGTCGTTGGCGTCCCTCCCCGGCTTGGGCGAAATCCACTCGGCCCCGCTGGCGATCAACTTGCTGTTGTCGCCCCCGGGGAACGGCACGGTGAACCCCACCGGGTGCCGCATCGGGCGATTGGACTCGACCGCGTGGATGAAGTCGATCAGATGGTTCTGCCAGTCGTACGCGGCCCCGTTGCTCTCGTTGCTGATCTCGTAGAGCACGTTGGGCAGGTCGCCCACCGTCTCGATGACGTGACGGACATAGTTCTCCTGCACGCGCAGCACGGCCCGGCTGCGCAGGTGGTGCGTGCCCCGCCCGTCGCCGAACCCGTACGGGTCGCCGTCCACGCCGTTGATGTTGTTGTCCTTGTGGCAATAGTGCCCCGTCCACGGGCTGCCGTACTGGGCGTTCTTCTCCTCGATGCTCCAGCCGTCAAAGAGCATGATCGAGACGTAGATCCCCCGCTCGCCCGCCGCGATCACCCGCCGGCGCATCCGCTGGAAGTAGAGCGGGTCGAACTTCTCGAGGTCGTAGCGCGGCTTGCCGTCGAGCGCATTGCCCGGGCCGGTGCGGACGAAGGGCACGGGCTCGAAGTGAAGCCATTTGCCGTATGCCTTCATCGGGCAGCTCCCATGCTCCCACGTCCAGAGCCGGAAAAAGTTGTGGCCCAGGTTCGTCAGGAAGTCGAGGAACTGCTCGTAATCGAACGGCGCCGGCGGGTCGGTCCAGCCGACGTCCTGGAGGTTGTCCCAGGTGTGCGAGCCGGTCAGCAGGATCGCCTTGCCCGAGGCGTCGGCGAAGTAGCGGGGATTGGTCGGATGGACACGCAGGTGACCCGTGATGGTGGGCATGGACGGCTTTTCCTGACGAGTCAGAAGATTCAGGATTGGGGTGGGTAGGCGATAAAGCCTGTCTTGACACCCGCGAGGAACCCGGCCGATTCGTAGAACCGAAGCGTCGGCTCATCCTTGCGGCCGGTCAGGAGCATCACCTTATAGCATCCCCGCTGCCACGCAAGGGCTTGGGCGTGACGCATCATCGCCTTACCGATGCCCCGCCCCCGAAAGTCAGTGTGCGTCACCACGTTCTCGATCAGGCCATAGGATCGACCGCCGCGTGTCAGGTTGGGCACGATAACCAACGTGCAGCAGGCGACAGACCGGCGGTCAAGCTCGCCGATCAGAAGGTAGTGATCCGGGTCATCCAGGATGCGCCGCCAGACCTG
>JADZET010000028.1 GCA_020850375.1 Phycisphaeraceae bacterium
ACTCGCCGTCGGCCTGCTGGGCCTTGGTCCATCCGAAGCTGGCGGTCGAGCCGACGCCGACGCTGTCGTCGCCGAAGGTCAGGTCGTTGAGGGTGCCCATGTTGCCCTGGACGACGATCTGGCCCGAGCCGTTGACGGTCACGCCGGCGCCATCGCCCTGGCCGTTGTCGATGCCAGTGATCTCGTCGAGGAAGTCCAGGAAGTCCTGGAGGGTGGTGCCGTTGTCGTCCGAGCCGGTGGTGTTGGCGGCGCCGACCTCGAAGGTGTAGGTCGCCAGGGTGCGGTTCTCCTCGGAGTCCAGGCCCTTCTGGAGGCCCTGGACGGTGATGACGTCGCCCGCGGCGAAGCGCGGGGTGGCGCCGCCGGCGACGGTGTAGAGGCTGGTCAGGGCGGTGCCGGCGGAGGCGGCGGTGGTGGCGGCGGCGTCGGAGTAGAGGGCGTCGGAGACGTTGAGCGAGCCCTGGGTGGCGGCGTCGCCCTTGGTGCTCAGGGCCCCGCTGAGCATGATGCTGGAGGTGGCCTGGGCGATGGTGAGCTTGTTCAGGGGGATAGAGATCTCGGTCAGGACGCCGGGGACGATGTTGAAATTGCTGTCGATGCCGAAGCCGAGCAGGCGGTTGCCGTTGGCGTTGACCATGTTGTCGGCCGGGTCGCGGGTGAAGTCGCCGGCGCGGGTGTAGCGCTGGGCGCCGTTGACGTCGATGATGAAGAAACCGTCGCCGCCGATGGCCAGGTTGGTGTCGATGCCGGTGGGCTGTCCGCTGCCGGCGGTGAAGTTGCGGGTGGTCGAGCCGACGGCCACGCCGGTGCCGACCTGGGTGGGGTTGCGTCCGCCGGCGACGGCCGAGGGGCCGGCGGCGGAGCGGATCATCTGGGAGACCTGGGTCTGGAAGTGCATGGCGGTGGCCTTGTAGGCCAGGGTGTTGGCGTTGGCGACGTTGTTGCCGGCGTTGTTGATCCAGGCGGAGTTGGCGGACATGCCGGTCAGGCCCGTGTACATTGCGCCGCTAAGACCCATGATCTAACTCCTTCTGGACGGGGGCGTGTCCGCCCCGGTGGTTGAACCTGCGACTCAGGAGGCCGGCTGGGCCTGCCACTGAGGGTGAAGCTGACGGAGCGATTCGTTCTGAATCTCGGAAAACTGGGCCAGGGGCGAGAGCGGGCCGGAGCCGGGCATTGACGCGCCGGGCCTGGCGGCGGGGTCGGCGGGGTTCTCGATGCCCAGGCCGGGATCGCCGTCGTCGGCGCCGGGGATCAGGTCGGTGACCTCTCGGACCTGGTCGAGCAGGTCGGCGAAGGTCTGGCCGGTGGCGGGGTCGACGGCCTCGGAGCCCGGCGGACGCAGGGATGACTCGGGCGCGGTCGCCCCGGCCGGGCGGAGCGCCGGTTCGAGCATCCTGAGCCATCGGCCTGCGTCGGTCGTCACGGGAGAGGATCTCCTGAGCCTTGAGAACACCCCGGGGGCGTCGCGAGCCCCCGGGGAGGTGCGTTCGATCATTCAGATGAGGTGGTGGTGGTCTCTGTCGAATCGGTCGTGGTGGTGTCGGTCGGCGGCGTGTCGGTGGTGGTGTCGGCCGTCGTGCCGGTCGGGACGTGGAACTCATCGAGCATGACCATCGGCAGGGACTTGCCGTTGTCGAGCTCGAGCATGACCAGGCCCTGCTCGACACGGACGGAGGTCACGACGCCGGCGACGGCCTGGTTGTCGAAGTCGGTGCCGGTGACCTGCTTGCCGATGAGGCTGCCGGCGGAGCTGATCTGGTTCTGAAGCAGCAGGGCGCTGAGGTGATTGAGCAGGGCGTCCTGGTTCTCGCCGGAGTCCTTGACCAGCTTTTCCATCGAGTCCTTGAGGGACATCTGGCTCTCGATGTTGCGCAGGCTCGAGAGCTGCTCCATGAGCTTGCTCGAGTCCTGGGGCTGGAAGGGGTCCTGGTGCGTCAGCTCGGTCAGGAGGATCTTGATGAACTTGTCGGAGCCGATGGCGGCGAAGGCGTTGCTCGATCCGGCGGTGCTGGCCGAGCCGGCGGAGCTGATGGCGGCGGCGGACATGGGCAACTCCTTCGAGACGGTGTGAGGCGGCGCAGGGGCTAGACGCCGGCCTGGGTGAGCTGGCTGTCAAAGTCAGGCGTTTCGCGGTCGGATCGGCCGGACGGGTGGTCCTGCCGACCGGGCTCCTGGCTGAAAGAGCCTCGGCTGCGACCGCCGTCCTGCCCGGCGTTCATCCGGGCGGACGACTCGGACCAAGGGTTCGACGACGAGGTGGTCATGGTCTGAACCCCCAAACGATCAACGCTCAGGCCGTGACTCTGGAGCGCCTGGCGCAACTCGGTCAACCCATCGGCGAGCAACGAGCGTGCCGAAGCGTGCTCGGTGAAGACCTCGGCCCGCACGACGCCGTCGCGGACCTGCATCTGGATGCGGACCAACCCCAGTTCCGGCGGGGAAAGTCGCAGGGTGACGGCCCCGCCTTTTTGATTCACGGCGGCGCTTAGTCCGCGCACGACGCGGCTGAGGTTGGCCTGCTCGTCGGTCCCATAACCGTCGGCGGAGGCTGAGGCAGGCAGGGGTTGCGCCTGGGCCAGCGCATCTTTTGCCCCGGCATCGGAGGCGAAAGGGGTGGAGAACAGGCTCGTCAGCGCGGCATCGGCATTGGTCGGGCTCACCCCTCCTGCCCCCGTCACGTTGTGAGCCGATGCGGCGTGAGCGTGGCCGCTGGTCTGCGATGAGGCCTGACTCGACGCGTCGGCCGGCTGGGCGGGGGCGGAAGCGCTGGGGGAATCGATCGCGTGGGCTGAAGGGGTCGTCGGGCCGGAGGAGCCGTTGGACTTCGCTTGCGTGGTGGTGTTCGAGTTGCTGTCGGCGTCAAACGGTCGGCCGGGGGTGGCCACGGCGAGGATGGGCGCGGGAGCTTGGGACGGCTTAGATGAGACGTGATTCGGGCGGTTCGATGGCTGCGACGTGTCGCGCGGGGGCGTGTCCGCGTCGGCGGGAGGGTCCAGTTTTGGAGCCTGGGCGGACAACGCCTCGGTGGTCGGCGATTCAGACACGAGAGGTTGGGACGACTCGACGATCTGGGGGACGTCGACAGCGGCCTGGGCTGGCAACGACTGGGCAGACTGCGGCGGGGTGACGTCGGATACAGAGGTTGTGAGTGTCGCGGGATCAGGCGAGACGGCAGCGGAGCCGAGGGGGAACTGCTCTCCGGAGGCCGAAGCAGACGGCGCCGCTTGGCCATCCAAGACCTGGGTGGAATCGCCGTCCTGTGAGAGCGGGTTCACCGTGGCGTCATCAGGTGCGGGTGCGACGGATGGCTCGGGATCGGAGGCCGCGGGGGCGGCCGACGTCGCGACGGGTGCCTGGACATCCAAGGGGTCCGCCACGTCGGCGCCATGGCGATGGCTGGCGGGGTCGCCAGCGAAGGGGCGAGATGTCGAGGGGGTGCTGCCGGTCGCGCTGTCCGGACGGCGCTCGACAGGGTGGTGCGAAGAGGGCGTGCGATCGGCCAGGACCTGGGCGAAGAGCGCGGAGGCATCCCCGTGCTGATTTTTTTCTTTCTGGGAGATCGCGGGCTCGGCGGGGGCGGATGATCCGCTGGTCGAGGGCGTGGCGACGCGCAGTTTCTGCGCCAAAGGCGCAACAACCGACGTCCGCAGCGGGGATGAGACCACCTGGTTCATGACGTGGGTTCGGGCGTGTTGCGGGCGTTCTGGAGCAGGTCGACGCCGCGGCTGCGCAGGGCCTCGACGAGGTCGGCCGCGAGTCGGATCTCCTCGGGCTGCTTGAACTCCTTGAGCACGGCGGCGGCCTTGCGGGGCTGCATGTTGGCCAGGTACTCGACGACTTCCTCCTGGCGCTTCTGGTCGATCAGGGCGCGGAACATCTCCTTGGTCTGACGCGGCCGGAGCTGCTCATAGAGTTCGACGGCCTGGCGGAAGTCACGGTCGTCACGCAGGGCCTGTTCCTTGCCGAACTCGTCGACGAGCCGCTGACGGTCGGTCTTGACCTGCTCCTGCTGGGCGGCGACGACCTGACGGGCGAGGTCGAGCTGGCGTTGCAGGGCCCGCATTTCCTCGCGGAAACGCTCGAGCTGGAGCATGCTGCGCTCCTGGCGCTGGCGGTCGAGATCGAGCTGTTCGACGGTGGTGACGGGGCCCTGGGCGACCTGGACCATGTGGGCCTGGCGCTGGCGCTCGGCCTCGGCGCGTTGGGCCTGGGCCTGGGCCTGGGCCTTCTGCTCGGTCTCCTGGGCGATGGTCGTGCGGAAGAGGGCCACCACCTGGTCGAAGCGGTGGCGGTCCAGACGATCGGTGTAGCGCAGATATCCCAGGAAGCCAAGAATGGCCAGGACGTTGATCAGCAGGACAATCGAGAATGCCGTCCAGAACGCCCGCATCACGCGGTCTCCAGGACGACCTCCGGCGTGGCCCGACGCAGGGCGATCTCGTCGAGTTCAGCGGTTTGCCGACGCTCCTGCGCCCGCCGCCATTGGTCGTAGCGGCGTTCTTTGAGCAATTCCAGTGCCTGGCGGGAGCGGGTGGCGGCCAGGAGGAGCTGGCGTGCGGCCTCGACGCGTTTCTCGACGTTGGCGATCTCGCGGGTGATGGCGTCGGCCCGCTGGGAGACCTGGCTCGAGTAGAGGGCGAAGGAGCCGACGGCGGCGAGGTTCACCCGGCCCTGCAGGGCGTCGGCCATCTGGTAACGCGAACGGCTGATGGTCTCCTGCATCGAACGGAGCTGGTCCTGGAGGATCATGCGGTGACGGAGCTGCATCGCCAGGTCGCGCTGGCGCTGTTCCTCGATGATCTTGCGGTGGCGGAGCACCGCCTCGAGAGCGAAGACGAATCCTGCCATGGGTGTTCGACTCCTTTCGTGGGCCCCCTAGGTCGGGGCGGCGCGTCGGCGTACGTGGCCCGCGTCAAGCGCGGGGACCCGCCGGATGACGAGTCGGTCTACCTCCGTCCCCCCGCCGAGACAGGTGAGTTGGACATGCCTGGGCCGGCGGGCAGCGGCTGCGCGCCGGGGCGGCGACGATCGAGCTGACGACGGGCGTTCTCGATGTTCTGCACGAGGGCGAGGAGCTGCTTGCTGGTGCGGTCGAAGTCGGCGGCGCCCTGGACCTCGTTGCGGCCCTGCTGGAGGAACTGGTCGATGGGGGTCTTGCAGGCGATGGCCAGGTCGAAGTCGGGGTTGGAGCCTGAGGCGTAGGCGCCGATGTTCAGGAGGTCCTCGACCTGAGCGTAGG
>JADZET010000029.1 GCA_020850375.1 Phycisphaeraceae bacterium
GGGGGATCTCCGAGGGCGGCGAGTCGCTCGAGAGGACGATCTGCTTGTTGGACTGATAAAGAGCGTTGAAGGTGTGGAAGAACTCTTCCTGCGACTGCTCGCGGCGGGCGAGGAAGTGGATGTCGTCGATGACCAGGACGTCGGCGTGTCGGTATCGGTTGCGGAACTCGCTCATCTGGCCGCGCTGCACGCAGTCGAGGAAGCGGTTCATGAAGGCGTCGCAGGAGAGGTAGCAGATGGTGGCGTCGGGCCGGTCGGCGAGGATCTTCTGGCAGATGGCCTGGAGCAGGTGCGTCTTGCCCAGGCCGACGCCGCCGTGGATGAACAGCGGGTTGTAGGAGGTGCCGGGCTGATTCGCCACGGCGACGGCCGCGGCGTAGGCCAGGCGGTTGTTCGGGCCGGTGACGAAGGTGTCGAAGGTGTAGTCGGGGATGAAGAGCAGTTCGTCAGGCTCAAGCTCGCCGACGACGGCCGAGGTGGTCTGCCAGGTCGATCCGGAGGTGTTTCCGTGGGCCCTTCCGGGGGCGGGGGACTTGCCGTTGCCGCCCGGGGTAGGGGCAGCCAGAGCGGGGCGGAAAGGTTTGGGCGTGCCGGATGAAGGAAGCTGCGGCAGCGGCGGCAGAGCGGCCGTGGCGGCGCCCGAAGCCGCCTCGCGCGGCTCGGGCTCTTCATCGGAGCTGACGAAACGGACCGCCACGAGGGCGCCGGTGGTGGCCTGGGCGGCCTCGGTGAACTGCTCGACGCAGCGGCGCTGCAGGTAGGCCTGCTGGATCTTGGTGTCGGTGTAGACGCGCAACAGCCCCGAATCCAGCGCCACCGGCCGCAGATTCTCGAACCATTGCCTGCAGATCGGCGCGTGCCGCCGACGCAGATATTCCATCATGTCGCGCCAGAGCGCATGATCGAGTTTAGGCATGGGTGGTTCAAAGACCGCAGACAAGATCTGTTGTCTGATCCAACCGATCCGGTGAGGGGGCTCCACCGTCCCGCTCCGATTGTGGAAAACTAAGCGCTGCGAGCGTTCCTGTCAAACCCTTTTTTTCTTCCGGCTCTTGGGGAGCGCTTAGCGCGACGGCTCGCGTTGGCCGATAATGTTACGCATGACGGCTGCAACGCTGATCTTATTCGACGATGACGGCGGCGTCTGGGGACCGATGCGCGACCTGCGCGCCAGTTTCGAGTTGCGCACGGGTGTGATGCTCACACGCGCCAGGGTGGAGGAGGTGGTGGGCGCGACGGCGTCGGCGTTGTTTGTGCCCGCTGCACTTGAGGCGCTGGTGCGCGAGCGAACGCCCACGCCGGTGAACGATCGCGCAGCCCTTGACGCCTTGCAGGACAGCCTTTGGATCAACGGCCGCTGGCCCGGCGTCCTGGGCGCAGAGGCAGTGACGAGTCTGGAGTTGGGGCAATGTCTGGTGGACGCCGATGGCCAAGTTGTCGCTGCGAGGCTGGACGTTAACGACAGCCGACGCTTCACGGATGAAAATTTCGGCCCTCACCTTGGGCGTGTGGTGAGGGTGGATCAGCGTTTACTGATCAGCCGGCCGTGGCACATCCTCGACCAGATCGACGCGGCGCTCGAACACGACCTGCCGCGGATGACCGTGCCTACCTGGAACGGCAAGCAGCCACTGGTCATGCGCGCGGGAGAGCACCCGATACGGGTGGATCCCTCAGCCAAGGTCAGCCCGGGCGTGGTGTTGGACGCCTCGCGCGGGCCGATCGTGGTCAACCAGGGGGCAACGATCGGGCCGCTGGCGGTGATCATGGGGCCCTGCTACCTCGGGACGGAGTCGGTGGTCAAGCCGCAGGCGTGCATCGGCCCGTGTGCGGTGGTCGGGCCGGTGTGCAAGGTCGGCGGCGAGGTGCACCACGCGATCCTGCACGGATACGCGAACAAGGCCCATCAGGGGTTTCTGGGCCACAGCCTCGTGGGCCAGTGGGTCAACCTCGGGGCGGGCACGATGGTGAGCAATCTGAAAAACACGTATGGGACGATCCGGATGGAGCTTGGGCCTGACGGGCAGGCCCAGGACACGGGCCGGACGGTGATGGGGGCGATCATCGGCGATCACGTCCGCACCGCCATCGGGACGCGGATTCTGACCGGCGGCGTGGTGAGCACGGGGGCGGTGGTGGCGTTGTCGGGCTTTGCGCCACGGTATGCCAAACGGTTCGGGTTCTATCAGGACAAGGGTTTCGAACCGGGCGAGCCCGGGGCGATGGTCACGTCGATCCAGCGGATGATGACGCGGCGCGGCTTCGAGCCCTCGGAGGCGGAGCTGCGACGCGTGACGGAATTGATGGCGATGGATCGAGTCAACGCCTGATGGTGTTGAGTGTTGTCTAGGCCTTGGTCGCCCCACCCTGCTCGGCGTCGAGGAACCGGCTCAGGCCCGGGCGGAAGACGACTTTGTCGTCGATCACCACGAGCTTCTCGTCGACGAACATCTGGCAGGCCTGGCTGAGCACCTGGGCCTCGAGGGCCAGGCCCTTGTTCTTAACCTCGTCAGCGGTGTCCTTGCCGACGTCGATGTGGAAGACGTCCTGGAGGATGATCGGGCCCTCGTCGAGGGACTCGGTGACGAAGTGGGCGGTGCAGCCGGTGACGCGCACGCCGTTCTCCCAGGCCTGGCGATACGGCGCGGCCCCGGGGAAATAGGGCAGGAGCGAGGGGTGGATGTTGATGATGCGATGGCGGTAGGCCTCAACGACGCTCTTGTCGACGATCTGCATGTAGCGGGCGAGGACGACTAGGTCGGCCTTGTGGTGATTGAGGCGGTCGAGCAGCCAGGCCATGTGCTTGGGCTTGTCGGCTGAGGGCGTGTGCTCGAAGGGGATGCCGGCGGCCTGGGCGACGGGCTCGAGCGTGGGGTGGTTCGACAGGACGCAGACGATCTGGCCGCGGAGCGAGCCCTGGGCCTGGTCCTCGATCAGGCGCTGCAGGCAGTGCGGCTCCTTGCTGACGAGGACAGCCACGCGTTTTTTTCGCGGCTGGTTGTGCAGGGCGACGCGGACGTCCATCTCGATCTGTTTGCCGAGGTTCAGAAGGCCCGTGATCATCTCGTCGAGGCTGATCGACAGCTCGGTCAGGTCCACGAGCATGTCCATGATGAACCGGCCGTGGACGACCTGCTGCTGGATGTCCTCGATGTTGACGCCGCGCTCGGCCAGGAAGGTGGCGAACTTGGCGACGACGCCCTTCTGGTCGCGTCCAATGACGGAGATGACGGCCCTGATGCCTGGCATGCGCTGCGGCTCCTGAATGATCGACGGGCACGCTCGGTTTGAGGAGCGTGCGAGCAAGTGTTCAAACCGAAGAGGGCGATTTTAGAGACTGCCGGGCCCGGCGGCCAACGCGGCGCGGGGGGGCGGTTATTCCGCTATAATTCGCGGCTCTTTATTGCGATGAAACCCGCGTCGGCGGTGCGTCGACGCAAGAAAGGCCTGGTATGGCTGAACAAACAACGAACGCGGGAGCTTCCGGGGGCGGGGGCGCTTCCGGGGGAGCTCTGGACCTGATCGTCATCGGCGGCGGGCCGGCGGGGTATGTCGGGGCCATCCGCGCCGCTCAGCTCGGGCTCAAGACGGCCTGCGTCGAGCGCGACAAGCTCGGCGGGACGTGCCTGAACTGGGGCTGCATCCCGACCAAGGCGCTGCTCGAGTCGGCCGAGTTCTATCGGCGGGTCAAGCACGAGGCCGGCGAGTGGGGCGTGCACGTGCCGGCGGCGGGCTTCGAGTTCGAGAAGATCATCGGCCGATCGCGGACCGTGGCGGGCAACCTCAACAAGGGCGTGGCCGCCCTGTTCAAGAAAAACAAGATCACCCACCACGAGGGTCAGGCCAAGATCACCAAGCCCGGCACGGTCGAGGTGCGCGACGCGGCGGGCAAGATCACCACGACACTCACCGCCAAGAACATCCTCATCGCCACCGGCGCCGGCCCGCGCCAACTCCCGGGGGCGGGGGCGGCGTTCGACGGGCAGAAGATCCTCTCCTCCAAGGAGGCGATGACGCTGACGGAGCAGCCCAAGGAGCTGATCATCATCGGGGCCGGCGCCATCGGCATGGAGTTCGCCTACTTCTACCACTGCCTGGGCACGAAGGTCACCGTCATCGAGATGCTCGAGCGCCTCCTGCCGATCGAGGACGACGAGGTCTCCAAGGCCGTCGAGCGCAGCTTCCGCAAGCTGGGCCTGGCGACGATGACGGCCACCAAGACGCTCGAGGTCCGCAAGACCGCCGCGGGCGTGGAAGTCACCGTCGCCCCCGTGGCTGATGAGAAGCAGACGCAGAAGCTCACGGCCGACAAGGTGCTCGTGGCCATCGGCGTGCAGGGCCGGTACGACGGCCTGTTCGACGCGGGTCTGGGGATCACGATCGAGAAGAACCACATCGTCGCGGACAAGAAGACCTATCGCACCAGCGTGCCGGGGATCTACGCCGTGGGCGACGTGATCGGCCCGCCGTGGCTGGCTCACGTGGCCAGCGAGGAAGCGATCGTCTGCGTGGAATTGCTGGCCGGGCACCATGCCGAGCCGGTCGATTACTCGGCGATCCCGGGCTGCACCTACTGCCAGCCGCAGGTGGCGTCGATCGGGTTGACCGAGCGGGCGCTGCAGGCCAAGGGCCTCAAGCCCAATGTCGACTACAAGGTCGGCAAGTTCCCCTTCACCGCCTCGGGCCGGGCCCAGGCGGCGGGGCACACCGAGGGCTTCGTCAAGCTCATCAGCGGAGCCAAGCACGGTGAGATCCTCGGCTGCCACATGGTCGGCGATCACGTGACGGAGCTGATTGCCGAGGTGGGCCTGGCGATGAAGCTCGAAGCCACGGCCGATGAACTGATCGCGACGATGCACGCGCACCCGACGCTCAGCGAGGCCGTGCACGAGGCGGCCCTGGGCCTGCGGGGGCGGATGATCCACTTTTAGGGCAGGTTCGTCGCCGAGGGCGCAGCAATTGTGGAGCGGAGATATCCAAAAGTAGGGCACGCATCCTGCGTGCCATCGATCACGTGCATTGTGGAACGAAGACCGGCACGCAGGATGCGTGCCCTACCTTGAATGATTCAGCTTCCCGTCGAGGTGTAGTGTCGCACGCCCACGCGCCAGGCTTGCAGGGCGAGGAACAGAAAGACCACGCCCGCCAGCGGGGCGACGCATTGGAACCATCTTGGTGAGCCCAGCGGGTCATTCCGGCCCATGATCGCCAGGGCGGGGAAGTAGGTCACGCATGCCAGCGGCACCACGCAGGTGAGGAACTGCCTGAACCAAACGCGGTAGATGTTCAGCGGGTACTGGGCCGCGAACACGCCGCCGTAGGTGAAGGCATTCCACACCTCCAGGCTCTCGGTGGTCCAGAAGCACATCGTCGCCTGGAGCACGACCAGCCCCGAGAACAAGCAGATCCCCCCGACGATGGCCAGCAGCAACAGGCCGACGGTCGGCACCGACCAAGTCAGGTCCAGCGTGTACACCGCCCAGCCCAGGATGATCAGTCCTTGCGCAAGTCGGCCCACGCGGCGCAGGGTCAGTTCCTGGCCGGCCAGTTGCAGGACGGTCGATCGCGGCCGGGCGAGGATGCGGTCGAAGTTGCCGGCCCGGATCGTGCCCGAGAACAGGTCGAAGCCGCGGGCCATGGCGTCGGCGAATGAGAAGCTGACGCTGACCAGGCCGTAGAAGAACGCGACCTCGGGCAGAGTCCAACCACGGAGGTTGCCGAAGCGGTCGAACAGGGCCCAGAGGCCCAGGAACTCGATACTCGTGACCAGCAAGACGCCCAGGGATTGCAGGACGAACGTCACGGGATACTGCATCTGTCCGCGGATGGACACGCCGATGTATTGGCCGTAGAGGCGTATCGCGCTCATCATGTTCAGCCTCCCTGGATCACCAAATTCCGCGTGCTGCGCGCCAGCAGCCATCGCCCGAGCAGGACCAGCGCGAGCGTCCAGAACAGTTGTCGAGCGACCAGCGGCACCGCTGCGGATGGAGGGTGGTGGCCGGTGTAGAGCCGAAACGGCGTGTCGACCAGACCCGCTAAGGGATTGGCCTGGAGCAAGGGCCGCAGCCAATCGGGGAACAGCGGCAGCGGGATGACCATGCCCGAGAAGAAGGTCACGGCCGCCGTCAGCAGGATGCTCACGCCGTCGCTGCCGACGCTCGGGATCAGGCTGATATTGACGAGCATGGTCACGGCACAGCTCAGGAGCAGCGCCGCCCCCATCGCCGCGGCCCACGCGCCGGCGGCCGCCCAGGAGGGAGGAGCAGCGAGCGCCCATTCCCCGAGCCCGAGCAGGGGCAGGCCGAACATGGCCAGCAGGAACATCGGCACGGCCCGCAGCAGCGTCGGTGCCACGCGCAGGGCGACGGCCCGGCTGAACCACAGGCCGTACAGGTCCACCGGCCGCAGCAATTCATACGCCACGGCCCCCGAGCGGATGACGCCTCGGATCTCGCCGTCCGCGTTCCAGGGCAGCATGCCCAGCATCGCCTGGCCCAGCCAGACGTAGCCCACGAGCTGGCCGAACGACATCGGGGGCTGACGTTCGCTCGACGCGTAGAACGCCTCATAGCCCATGATGGCGATCAGGCCGAAGATCACCTGACAGAACAACCCCGCCAGCGCCGCGGCGCGGTACTGCAGCAGGATTCGGAAGCGGGCGTTGAGGATGGCCGCGTAAGGCTTCATCGTGCGGGCTCCATCTCAATCGGCGCAACGGCGTCGGCTTGCGTCTCGGCCTTGGCATAGAGCTCAGCGATGATCCGCTCGATGGGCGGGTTCTCGACGAAGAGGTCGTGCACGGGATACTGGGCCGTGATCCGACTGATGAGCGTCGCCGGCGGGACTTCCAGCGGGTCGAAGCGCAGCGTCACGCGCGGGCCCTCGCGGCTGAGCACCGTCGCCTGCGAGTCGGCCACCTCGCCGCCGTCGGCCAGGTCGACGATCAGCCAGCGCTCGCTCGTGACGCTGCGCCGCAGCGCTTCGAACGAGCCGTCGGAGAGGATCCGGCCCTGGCCGATCACCATCACCCGCGAGCACAGGGCCTCGATGTCGTCCATGTCGTGCGTGGTGAGGATGACCGTCACCCCCCTATCGCGGCTGAGGGTCTTGACGAACTGTCGCACGGCCAGCTTGCTCACCGCGTCGAGGCCGATCGTCGGCTCATCGAGGAAGAGCACGTCCGGCCGGTGCAGGAGCGCCGCCGCCAGGTCGCAGCGCATCCGCTGGCCCAGGGAGAGCTGGCGGACGGGCGTGTCCAGGAGCGGGCCGAGGTCCAGCAGATCGACCATCTCACCGCGGCTGGCGAGGTAGTCGGCCCTGGGCACGCGGTAGATGGCGGCGAGCAGGTCGAAGGACTCGATCACCGGCAGGTCCCACCAGAGCTGAGTCCGCTGGCCGAAGACCACGCCGATGCGCTGGACGTGGGTGATGCGCTGTTTCCACGGCACGCGGCCGCTGACGGTGCAGCCCCCGGAAGTCGGCACGAGGATGCCCGAAAGGATCTTGACCGTGGTGGACTTGCCCGCGCCGTTGGGGCCGATGTAGCCGACCAGTTCGCCCGGCTCGATGGCGAAGCTGATGCCACCGAGCGCGTGAACCGTGCGATACTGCCGGTGGGCCAGGCCGCGCACCGCGCCCCATAGGCCGGGCAGTCTCTGGGCGACCTTGAAGGTCTTGACCAGGTTCTCGACGACGATCAGGGGCATGTCTGGCCGCCTTTCTGAATTTAGGTGCGCGCAGGCGCACGCCAACGCCGACAAAAAGATGGGGGGGCCGGCGCGGCCGACGGGGTCTATTCAACTGGGCGGATTGTACCCTGCCGAGGGCGGCGATGCCTCGACATCGGAGCGAGACTGGCTAAGATGGCTGCCGGTTCCGACGTCCGCCTGTCTGTTGCCGGGCTGTCTCTGCCGCGACGTTCTTGTTCGCGTCCACTTTGCCGCTATTCAGGAGAATTCTTCATGAGCAGGTCCCGAACGCTTTCGGTCTGTCTTCTCGTGGCGGCTGGGCTCGCGGTGCTGCCCGGCTGCAAGGCCCCGCAGGAAAAGAGCGCCGCCCTGACGCCCAACGCCGTGGCGGTCAAGAACACCCCCTACAGCGGGCCGAAGTACCGCGTGGCGGTCGGCAAGTTCGAGAACCGCAGCCCGTACATGAACGGCATCTTCTCCGACGGCACGGACAAGCTGGGCATGCAGGCCCAGACAAACCTGGCCGCCCACGTGGCGATGAGCAACCGCTTTGTCGTCGTGGACCGCCAGGTGATGGAGGAGATCGCCAAGGAGGCTCAGATCAGCGGGCAGAATCAGGCCCTGACCGGCGCCCAGGTCGTGCTGACCGGGGCGGTGACCGAGTTCGGCCGGCGCGAGGTCGGCACGGTGGGGCTCGGCGGCATCCTGCAACGCTCGCGCACGCAGGTGGCCTACGCCAAGGTCACCGTCAACGCCGTGGACGTGCGGACGAGCCAGATCGTCTATTCGGTGCAGGGGGCCGGGGAATTTGACCTTAAGAACGAGCACGTGCTGGGCTTCGGCAGCGAGGCCGGGTACGACGCGACGCTGACGGACAAGGTGCTGAACCTGGCCATGATCGAGGTCGTCAACCGATTGGTGGAGGGGCTGGAGAGCAATCAATGGAAACCCACGGGCGAGTGAGATATTGGCTGACGGTGATGGTGCTGGCGGTCAGCGCCGGCCTGCTGACCGGCTGTCAGACGACGCTCTACGACTGGGGCAGCTACCAGCAGAGCGTCTGGAAGACCTACGCCCCGCCGTCGGGCGACGGCGCGGACGTCGGCAAGCAGATCGACAAGCTGGCCAAGGAGATCCACGAGACCGAGGCCAAGGCCAAACCCGGCAAGCCCCCGCGCGTGCCGCCGGGCAAGTACGCCCACCTGGGCTACCTCTACGCCATGCAGGGCGACCAGATCAGCGCCCGGCAGAACCTCGAGGCGGAGAAGAGGCTCTACCCCGAGTCGACCCGCTTCATCGACGGGCTGATTGCGAGGATGCCATGAGAAAAATCACGCTGGCCCTGGTCCTGGCGGTGTGGGTGATGTCGGGCGTCGGGTGCGCCATGCCCACGGCCGACTACCGCGAGTTCGTCGCTCACCAGCCCAGGTCCATCCTGGTCCTGCCGCCGCTGAACAACAGCGCCAACGTCCGGGCGTCGGACGCGTTCCTGTCGTCGGTCACCGAGCCGCTGGCCGAGTGCGGGTACTACGTCTACCCGGTGGCCGTGATCGATCGGCTCTTCAAGGACAACGGCGTGCCCACGCCTGGCGACATGCACTCGGTGTCGCTCAAGAAGATCGACGAGATCATCGGCCCCGACGCGGTGATGTACATCACCATCAAGAAGTGGACCACGACCTACCTGGTGATCGACTCGAGCACGATCGTCGAGATCGCCTACAAGGTCGTGGACGTCAGGACGGAGAGGGTGCTCTGGCAGTGGTCGGGCGAGGCCCGCATCAGCTCGTCGGCGGGCCAGTCGGACATCATCGCCATGACCATCTCAGCGGCGGTCCACGCCGTCGCCAGCGCCGCCTCGGACGGCAAGGCCGAGCGCGACGCGGCGATCATGTGCAACGCGATGACCTTCAACAGCCCCAATCACGGCCTGCCCCGCGGGGCGCGTTCCCCGGGCTTCGAGAAGGACCAGAAGCGGATCCAGAAGATGATCGCCAAGCAGGACGCCAAGCAGCAGGCCGACGCCGCCAAGGGCAAGTCCTGACGCGATTCGGTGCGAAGATCAGCTGAATCGAGGTGCATCAGCCCCCGGCTCTGCCGGGGGTTTGTTTTTCCTCGAACTCTGCCTCAGGGCAGATCGCTCAGATGCACCGCCCCGGCGAGCTGCGGGCAGAGGTCGGTGATCTTCACGGGCTGGCCGGTCTTGAAGGACTTGTTGGCGGCGATGCCCACCATGATCGAGGCCGAGCCCTGGCCGTGCTGGGCGGAGAGATGCCACTCGTCCGGCGGGGCGGCGGGTGAGAAGATCTGCTCCTGCAGCAGTGGATCGCCGCCGCCGTGGCCGCCCTTGGCCGAGGGGATCGGCACCTTGTAGGGCTTCTTGAACATCGGCAGCACGACGCACTGGCTCTCCCACTTCATCTCCTCGCCGAGTTGCTCGTCGCTCTGGCCGGCGATGATGTGTGATTGGTGGATCTCCTGGTACTCGAGCCGGCCCTGTGTGCCGTTGAAAACGATGTGGAAGCCCTCGCGCGGGAGGTAGGCGTTGAGAGAGTAGTTCAGCACCACGCCGGTGCGGTACCTGACCAGGGCGGACATCGAGTCCTCGATGTCGATCGGCCCGCCGAAGACGTTGCGGTCGCGGCGGTAGCCGTCGTGGTCCTTGGCCTCCCAGTAAAGCTTCTTGCCGTCGCCCATCTTGCTCAGATCCATGGCGAAGGGATCGCCCTTGGTCAGGCCCTGCTGGGCGGCCTCGGTGTAGTTTTCATAGGCGACCTTCAGGCCGCGCTTCTCGGCGTTCTCTCGCCCGTAGAAGCCCAGCCGACCCCAGCCGAACACTTCCTCCGGCACGGCGTCGAGCCACCAGTTGACTAGGTCGAAGTGGTGCGTGGACTTGTGGACCATCAGCCCGCCGGACTTGTCCTTCTCGCGGTGCCAGCGGCGGAAGTAGTCGGCGCCGTGGTTGGTGTCGAGCAGGTACTCCATGTCGGCGTGAAGGATCTGGCCGATCGTGCCCTTCGAGAGGAGCTGCTTGACCAGCAGCGCCCCCGGGCCATAGCGGTAGTTGAAGGTGACGCGGAGCTTGCGGCCCGTCTTCTCGATGGCCTTCCAGATGACCTGGCACTTCTCGGCGTCGATGGTCATGGGCTTTTCCGTCACCGCGTCGCATCCGAGTTCCATGGCCCGGGCGATGTACTGATGATGGAAGGCGTCGACGGTGCAGACAATCACCGTGTCGGGCTGGGTCTCGCGGATCATCTTGTCGAAGTCGGCCGCGGCGTAGCCGGGCACACGCTCGTAGTTGAATTTCTCGACGAGGCGGTCCTGGTGATGCTGGACGCGGGCGGGGTTGGTGTCACACAGGCCGACGATCTGGCCGTGCTCCTTGAACCGGCCGGCGATGGGATCGATGAACATGGGGGCTCGGCCGCCGGCGCCGACGAGGGCAAAACGCGTGACGCGCGTCTTGGTAGGACAAGACATCTCGGGCTACTCCTTGTACTGAATGTGATCAGATCGATCATTTAACCCCTTTGAGTCGGGTCATGCAACTCATCCCCCCCGTCTTTATTCCCAGGGCGGGAGTATGAAGGCTGCGGCACCGCCACTCGGTATTAGGATTTAAGTAGAAGTACAAAAAAAGCTTGCGCCTGATTTGCCTCAGGGTCTACGATTGCCTAGTAGTCCGGAAAGGATCGGGACTGAATGAATCAGAAGAGAATTGTGCCGAAGGCAAAAAAGCCATCCTGATTTGGTCGATTAATCAGAAGTGTTCCTGAGTCACAGCCCGGGGGGGCTGCTGGCATTTCGAATGGGGGCTGACGTGGACCTGAGGTCGATCGGCACAAAACTGTTGGCCGCGTGGGATGGCGTGTGGCATGGCGTGCGAACCCTGCTGGGCTCGTTGCTGTCCAGCCCGGGCGTGCGTCAGCGCCGACGGACGGCGGATCGTCTGCGGGAGATGCGCCTCAAGCTCGATCAGGTCCGCCGGCAGTGCCGGATGATGACGCGCAGCGTGCAGGAGATGGTCAGCGTCCACGATGCCCGAGGCGTGTTCGTCTGGTGCTCCGAGGCCAGCCGGCCCATCCTTGGGTATGAGCCGTCCGAGCTCATCGGTCGGTCGGCCTACGAGTTCTTCCATCCCGAGGACCTCAGCCGCATCGCCGAGAGCCACGTGCGCGTGACCGACCTGACGGACGTGAGCGTGGTGACCTACCGTTTCCGTCGCAAGGACGGCGGCTACGCCTGGCTCGAGACGGCGTCGCAGGGCCTGCGCGATCACCCGACAGAGCGGCCGCGAAAGATCATGGCCGTGTCACGCGATCTCTCTGAGCAGGCGGCCGGTGTCGAGCAATCGGCCCGTGGGCACGAGGTGTTCCAGCGCGTCGTCGAGATGCTCGAGCAGGGCGTCTGGGCCGTGGACGCGGACTTCAACACGACCTACGTCAGCCCGTCGATGGCTCGCATGCTCGGGCTGGAAGCGGTGGCGATCGTCGGCCGCAGCGTCTTTGACTTCATCGACCCGCACGACAAGGACCAGGCCCGCCGCAACATCCAGCGCCGCCGCAAGGGCGTCACCGAGCCGCTGGAGTTCCACCTGACCCGCCGCGACGGCAGGGGCTTATGGGTGGCGGTGCGCGTCAGCTCGCTGCTGGACGAGCAGGGCCGCTGCGTTGGCGGCGTGGCGATCCTGACGGACATCACGGCGAGCAAGACGGCCGCCTCACACGCGGCGTAATCGCAGATCTACCGTCTGGTGAAGTGGCTGTTAACGCACGAGCTTCCACTGCGCCTCGAGCCGGCGCGGCGAGACCGGCACGGCCGTACGCAGCTCCTGGGCGAAGAGCGAGACGCGGTATTCCTCGATCATCCAGCGCATCATGACCAGGCCCGGATCGCTGATCCCCTGCTTTTGGTGGTCGGCCGCGCGCTCGGCGAACCGGCGCAGCCAGGGCTCGAGCTCGGCCATGCTCTTGAGATCGCGCGGCAGGCCGCCGCCGCCGAGTTTCTCCAGGCGTTTGGCGATGCCCGTCAGGTAGCGCGGGTACTGGGCGAGCCAGGGCCAGGGCGTCGTGAGCAAGAACGAGCCCGAGAGCAGCGCCCTGGCCTGCAGGCGCATGTCGCGGACGGCCCCCTGCCAGGCGGGCGTGGTCGGGGCGGACTCGAGCGCGGCGAGCGCTCGCTGGGCGTGCTCGAGGACGAGGCTGACGGTGCGCTGCACCTCCCCCACCGCCGCGGTGATGCGGTTCCAGCCGAGGTTCAGCCGTTCCTCGAAGGCGGCGCCGTCGCGGATGACCGGGTCGTCGAAGAGGAACGCCCGCTCGGCCACGAGGTCGATGAGCATGTCCTCGAGCTGCTTGGGATCGCCGATGAGCGTGTAACGCAGGCGCATGGCGTCGAGGCCGGGCATGCGATGGACTTCGTGGGCGAGCATGTCGTGGACTTGGAGGACAAACAGCCGTCGCAGGCCCGGCCGATCCTGACCAGGCCGATCCGCCAGACGCAGGGCGATGGTGTGGCCCTCGTCCACGAGCGTGGGATACGCCTTGAGCACGACGCCGGCCCGACGAACCTCGACGGACTCAGGCAGTGCGCCGAAATCCCAGCGGGTCAGACCGGCGCGCTCCGTGAACGCGTCGTCGTCATCATGAGAGCCTCTGGGCGCTTCAACGAGTCCGCCGCCGCCGGCCTGGGCGCGGACGTCGCCCCACTTGCGGCCCTGGGCGATCGGCTTGCCCTCGGCATCGACCACCTGCACGTTCATGCGAAGGTGCTCGGGCAGCGCCGATTCATCGAACACCTCCGGCGGCACGCTCACGCCGGTGAGCTGGCGCAGCGCCGCGGCGAGGGCCTCGGGCATGGCGCCCTGGCCGAAGTCGATGACTTTCATCACAGCGTCAGCGACGTCGGGCACGGGGACAAAGTTGCGCCGCCACTCCTTGGGCAGCGCCCGGATCAGGGCGATGACTTTCTCCTTGAGCAGGCCGGGGACAAGCCAGCCCAGCTTCCGGGCGTCGAACTGATGCAGGGCTTCGCGCGGAAGCGTGAGCGTCAGGCCATCGTCAGTCGAGCCGGGCTCGAGCTTGTAGACCACCGGCAGCGTCATGCCGCCGGAGGTGATGCGGTCGGGGAAAGCCTCGGGGGTGATGGCCGTCGCGTCGCCACGGAGCAGGTCCTCAGGCTTCATCTTCAGTGCGTCAGCCTGAGATGGATCGGCATTCTTGAGCCACTGTTCGAGGGCCGGGCCGTTGTGGACGCCGGCGGGCAGGCGGGCGTCGTAGAAAGCGAATCGCAACTGTTCGTCGGCCAGCAGATCAGGCCGGCGGGCCTTGGCCTCGAGCTGGCGGACTTCCTCGACCAGGGCCTGGTTGTGCTGGAAGAAGGGCGCGTCGGTGCGGAACTCGCCCTCGACCAGGGCGTGATGGATGAAGATCTTACGGGCCTTGGCCGGGTCGACCGGGCCGTAGTGGACCGATCGCTTGGGCACGATGGTCAGGCCGAAGAGCGTGACCTTCTCGAAAGCGCGAACGTGGGCGGACTTCTCCTCCCAGTGCGGCTCGGAGTAGCTGCGGCTGACGAGGTGCCCGGCCAGGGGCTCGATCCACGTCGGCTGGATCGGCGCGACGGTGCGGGCGTAGAGACGGGTGGTGTCGACCTGCTCGGCGCTGACGATCCACGCCGGCGTTTTGTCGAAGAGGACCGAGCCGGGCCAGAGGTAGAGCTTCTTGCCGCCGGCGCCGGTGTAGGCGTAACCGTCGGTGCCGGAGCCCTTCTGCGCGACGTTGGCAAGCAGACCCGTCAGCAGCGCGCGGTGAATCGCATCCTCGACCCCCCCACCGCTGCTCGTCTTCTCGCGCGGCTGGCCGGGGATCGGCGCACCCGACTCCACGACGCTTTGCGGGAGCCACTTGCGGGGGCCGACGCTCAGGTCCGTCTCCTCGACCAGCGTGCGGAGCTGACGGTAGACGTCGAGCCACTCGCGCATCCGCACCATGGAGAGGAAATTCCGCTGACAGGCGAGCTTGAGCGCGTTGCGCGAGAGCTTGCCCATCAGCCCGTGATAGAAATCCCAGATCCTGAGGTAGGTCAGGAAGTCGGATCGCTCGTGAGCCAGGGCGCGATGGGCGGTGTCGGCTTTTTCCTGCTGCTCGGGCGGGCGCAGGCGCGGGTCCTGCGTCGAGAGCGCCGCGGCGATCACCAGCACGTCGGCCAGACAGCCCTCGGCATGCCCGGCGAGGATCATCCGGCCGATGCGCGGGTCCACCGGCAGGCGCGCGAGCTTGCGGCCGATGTCGGTTAACCGTTGACGGTCGTCGACGGCGCCGAGCTCGTGCAGCGTCCGCAGGCCGTCGGCGATCATGCTCGTGCGCGGCGGATCGACGAAGGGGAATCGGCTGATGTCGCCCAGGCCCAGGGCCTTCATCTGGAGGATGACCGACGCCAGGTCGGTGCGCAGGATCTCCGGCGGCGTGAAGCGTTCCCGCCCCTGGAAGTCTTCCTCGGAGTAAAGACGGATGCACACGCCCGGCGACGTGCGGCCGCAGCGGCCCTTGCGCTGGTCGGCCGAGGCCTGCGAGACGGCCTCGATGGGCAGGCGCTGCACCTTGGCGCGGGCGGAGTAGCGGCTGATCCGGGCCGTGCCGGGGTCGATCACGTACTTGATGCCGGGCACGGTCAGCGAAGTCTCCGCGACGTTCGTCGCCAGGACGATGCGCCGCCGGCCCGGGTGCGGATCGAAGACCTTGTTCTGCTCCGCCACGGACAGGCGGGCATAGAGCGGCAGGACGTCCGTCTCGCCGGGCCTGAAATCTCCGGGGATTCGATGTCTTCGCAGCAGCTTCGACAATTCAAGGATGTCACGTTCGGTCGGCAGGAAGATCAGGATGTCGCCGCGCTCTGGGAGCTGGGCCAGTTCGTCCACGGCGTCGGCGATGAGATCCTCAACGTCGCGTTCGGGCGGCGGCTCGGCATCGGGCGCAACTTCCACCGGCTGCGGGGGGCGATAGAGCACCTCGACGGGGAACGTCCGCCCGCTGACCTCGACGATCGGCGCCGGTTGGCCGCGAGCGTCGGTGAAGTGCTCGGCAAACTTCCGGGGGTCGATGGTGGCTGAGGTGATGATGAGCTTGAGGTCGCGCCGCCGCGGCAGGAGCTGACGGAGGTAGCCCATAAGGAAGTCGATGTTCAGCGACCGCTCGTGGGCCTCGTCGAGGATCAGAGTGTCGTAGGCGTCGAGGAAGCGGTCCTGCTGCGTCTCGGCCAGCAGGATGCCGTCGGTCATGAGCTTGATGAATCCATGCGGGCTGGTGGCGTCAGTGAAGCGGACCTTGTAGCCAACCTCCTGGCCAACGGACGTATTCATCTCGCTGGCGATGCGTGCCGCCAGCGTGCGCGCGGCGATGCGGCGCGGCTGGGTGTGGCCGACGAGGGCGTCAATCCCCCGGCCGGCTTCGAGACAGATCTTCGGGAGCTGCGTGGATTTGCCCGAGCCCGTGTCCCCGCAGACGACGATGACCTGGTGCTCCCGGATGGCCCGGACGATGTCGTCCTTCTTGGCGGCAATCGGCAGGTCGGCGGGGTAGACGATCATGGGCACGCGGCCGACGCGGCCCTGCCGTTGGCGGGCGGAGGCCTCGACCTGCCGGCGGAGGCGGGCAGTCTCCTCGGCCAGCCGTTGGGCGTCACCCTGGTCGCGCAGCAGCCCCTCAAGCCGGCGGTTAAACCGCGGGCGGTCGCGCTGCAACGCCCGGTCGATCAGCTCGTGCAGGGCTCGTAACTCGTCGTGGCCGATTCGCTCCAACCAGGGGCTCCCATGAAAGGTGAACTATGATGGTATCGCCAAACGAGGGACCTATACTTCGCCAGCAGCAGGAGGTTCACCCGTGAAAAACACGCTTTATTGGGCGGCCGCCGCGTTGGGCGTGATGTCGTCGGTACAGGCCGCGGGCCAGTTCGAGGTGCCCGTCGCCCCCCTGCCGAACATCCGGCCGAGCCAGCAGATCGAGGAGATCGAGTCCTCGATTGGGCCCAAGCTGGAGGCCCAGGTGATGGAGCAGCCGGTGGTCCAGCAGCGGCTGCCGCGGTTCAACAAGCCCGAGAGCTGCGCCTTCTCGCTCGACGGCCGGTTCCTCTACGTGACCAATTGCGCCTCGGGCGAGCACGGGCCGGGCATGACCTTCGGCCTGCTCCCGGGCGAGGGGGCGATCTCGAAGCTGGCCGTGGGCTCGGAGGGGAACCTCAAGGTGGTCGACCTGCGTTGGGCCACGGGTCTGACCGCACCGCTGGGCATCACGGTCCTGCCCGTGCCGACGGACCGTTTCCCGGCCGGGTCTCTGTTCATCAACGTCGGCTTCTACATGCAGTGCGACAACGACGGCACGCCCGTGACGGACCCCCGCAAGTGGGGAACCGGTGTGATCATCCTCGACGGCGAGAGCGGTGAGCTGCTGGGCAAGATCGACTGCGGCCCGGACGGCCCGGTGGTCAAGGCGCTGGGCCGGCCCATCTTCGGCCTCAACGGCGCGACGTTCGACAAGGACGGCCACTTCTACGCGGCCGAGGTCGGCTCACCCGACGGCAAGACCCCGCCGGGCATCCTGCGCCTGAGCCACCATGACCTTGACGCGCTGACCCTGACGCCCGTCGGAGCGTCCTCGGACGCGTCGCAGACAATCGCCGGTGTCGCCTTCACGCCCTTCGAGCGTGGGCCCAACGGGTTGGCCTACGACGAAACCACCGACGCGATCTACTTCGTGACCAGCGACGGCCCGGCCCCCAAGGGAGGCGCGGTCTACGCCATCCCGCGCGGGGCGTTCCCGCTGGATCCCAATCAGCCCAAGCTCGCCCCGATCGTTGACGGTCTGGGCTCGCTCGACGGCCTGGTCTTCACCCCGGCGGGCCACATCCTCGTCAGCCGGTCGGGGGGTGACCTGGCCCTGATCCGCTCGGGCCAGCAGCCGCAGACGCTCGAGCTCGGCTCGCCGCCGGTCAAGTTCCGCTCGCCCTCGGACATCAAACTTCACAAGCTCGACGACGACAGTGCCATCGTCGTGATCCCCGAGCAGGACGCCAAGAACAAGCAGGGCTGGACGCAGCGCGTCAGCGTGCTGCGCCTGCCGGCGGGGTGGTAGTGGCTGGTTGCGTGGCAGGCGACATCGACCAGGGCGTGTCGCTCGACCAACGCGGGCCCTGATGCGGGCCGCCGATCATCAGTTGGCCGTGACGGGTGTGCGGCGAGCTGTCGTGGGCGATGTCTCCCTCGCCCTCGTCGAATCGCAGCAGCAGGACCGTGTGATCATCCGCTTCGGCCGGATTGGCTGGGGGCGTGAAGGGCTCGGTGTAACGCACCGTGTCGGAGATCCGCAGGTCATCGAGTAAGCCGTGGAAGGACGGATATTCCGGTCCGGCGTCGTGCTTCTCCGCACCGAGAACGAGAAAGGGATCGGAGTTGGGCCAATCGGTCGGCCGGCCCACGCGATAGCTCGCGTCGCCCGGCGGGCCGATCCCCTCGGCGTCGAGCTTGCCATCGACATAGAGGCACATCCGGCCCGTTTCTTCCTCACGCGTGATGGCCACGTGACGCCAGAGTCTGTCGGCCAGGTCCGTCGCGCCGACGATGGTCTGACCTTCCCCCCCTACCGCCAGGCCGAAGGCCAAGCGACCGCCGCCGAGGGACAGGCCGTAATCGCCGTGGTCGCCGGCGTAGTAGACGTCGCGGTCGATCAGGATGTTGCCGGTGATCCAGCCGTCGAGGCCCGTGCGAACGACGCCAGTGTTGACGCCGGGCGGGGCCTTGAGCCGGAACTCGATGGTGAAGTCACCGCCGACGTTCACGGGGCCGTCGGGCTCGAGGGGGATCTTGACGCGGTCGACGCCGTCGGGGCCGGCGCCGAAGAATTTCAGGGCGAAGCCCCCGGCGTGCACCGTCATCGCGTGGATCATGGCGGAGAGCGAAACGATCAACGCGCGGCGAAGGCGATGGGACATGCTTGGCCTCCCTTGTTGTTGCCCAGGAGCAGGAATCACGGGGCGGGCCTGAACGCGGCGGCCTTGCGCCCGAGCTCGCGTGCGGCCACAAGAGTGGGCTCGTGCTTGAGAGCGGTGCCGCGCTTGCCGCCGGGACCCAGCACGTAGCCCAGGTACGTTGAGCCCGGGGCGTAACGGATCGTCTTCTCCAAGGCCTCGATGCAGGAGGCGGCCCGCTCGTAGGTGCTCTCCTCCTGCACGGTGACGATCCCGCCGGCCTTGGGCTTCATCCTCTCGCAGAAGAAGTCGTTGCTCTTGAGGTAGAGCTCACACGACCAGCGGTCGAGGAAGACCTTGAGCCGGCCGCTGACGGTGTACCAGTAGACGGGTGATCCGAAGATCAGCACGTCGGCGGCGTAGACCTTGGCCATGAGCGTGTCGAAGTCGTCATCGGCGTGGACGCAGGCGCCGCGCTGCTTGCAGACCTGACAGTTCTCGATGTGCTCGACGCGGTGGTCGGCCAGGACGATCTTCTCGACCTCGGCCCCGTGCTCGTCGGCGGTGTTCAGGACGACGTCGAGCAGGTCGTTGGTGTTGCCGTCGCGGCGGGCGCTGCCCATCAGGCCCAGGACTTGCATGGCGGGTACTCCGTGTCGGTCGATCGAATAGGTCTGATCTGATTGATGCTTTCCAGGCCGTGATGTCCAGCTTATCATGACTTGATTGGGCATCAATGTCTGATCTGGCTCAGAAGTGACATGATTTGATCAGACTTGGCCGGAGACGACATGGACTACTTTTCCGACCTGTGCATCCTCGCAGCGAAAGACACGGAGCGGTGCGGCCAGCGCGTCGAGGCCCGCGTGACGGACACGGTGGGTCTGAGCTATATCGTCAAGGGCCGGATCGAGTTCGCCTGCAGGGGCGGCGAGAGGACGGTGCTCGGGCCGGGCACGGTCTACTGGACCTGGCCGGGGCTGGACGTGAGCCTGGGCCCACACGGGGGCGCGTACTGGCATGAGATGTGGCTGGTCGTCACGGGCCCGCGGACGCGCCGTTGGATCGAGGCGGGCCTGCTGTCGCGCACGACATCCCCATTCCAGCTTCTTCGGCTGCGCCACGAGTTTGAATCGCTCTTCCGCCAGGTGGTGAACCTTGGCCAACCGACGGATGGCGACGAGCGGGCCCGGCAGGTGCACCTGATCGAGGGGATGTTCTTGACGTTGAACGAGGACCGCCGTCTGTCTCACCAGCAGGGGCCTGTGGAGACGGCGATCCTGGACCTGGGCGACCGCATCCGCCGGGCGCCCTTCGAGCGCTATCGTTTCGCGCGCGAGGCGGCCCGCCTGGGCGTCTCTTACAGCCGGTTCCGCCGGCTGTTCCGCCAGATCGTGCACCGCCCGCCGCACGATTGCGTGCTGCACTGGCGGATGCAGGCGGCGGCGCGGCTGATCGAGCGGAGCGAGGGCCCCGTGCACGAGCTGGCCGCGGGATTGGGCTATGACAACTACCGCTACTTCGCCCGTCTCTTCCGCAAACACGTGGGCCTCTCGCCGCGGGGTTTCCGGCGGAGCCTGCCGCCGGTGCGGAACATCTCACCGCCGGCGTCGGCCCGACGCGCGGACGATCACCAGGCGTAGGCCTCGGGCGCCGAGCCGCCGGGGCCGGGCCAGATCTGGTCGATCTCCTGGAGCGTCGCCTCGTCGAGTTTGAGGTCCAGGGCGCGGACGGCGCTGTCGAGCTGAGAACGTTCGCGCGGGCCGATGATCGGGGCGGTGAGGACGGGGTTGTGCAGCACCCACGCCAGGGCGACCTCCGCGGGCGGTTGGCCGAGCCGCTTGCACAGCCCCTCCCACTTCTCGAGCTGGGGGCGGCGCTGCTCGATCTGCTTCTCGACGTTTCCGCCCTTGCGCCGGCCGACGCGCTCCTGCTCGAGTACGCCGCCGAGCAGCCCTCCGGCCAGCGGGCTCCAGGCGATCACGCCCAGGCCGTAGTACTTGCACGCCGGCAGGACCTCGAGCTCGATCGTCCGCCGCGACAGGGCGTAGACGCTCTGCTCGCTGACCGGGCCGAGGAAGTTGCGGGCCCTGGCCGTCTGGCAGGCGGTGGCGATGTCCCACCCGGCGAAGTTCGATGAGCCGACGTAGGTGATTTTGCCCTCGCGGACGAGCTGCTCCATGGCCTGCCAGATCTCATCCCAGGGCACAGCCCGGTCGACGTGATGCATCTGGTAAAGATCGATGTGGTCGACCTGCATGCGTTTGAGACTCGCCTCACACGCCCGGCGGATGTGATAGGCCGACAGACCCCGCCCGTTGGGCCCCGAGCCCATGTCGAGGTAACACTTGGTCGCCAGGACGAGCTGGTCACGCGGGGCGGCCCCGCTCTTGATCCACCGGCCGATGATCTCCTCCGTCCAGCCCCGGCGGGGCTCCTGGTCGCGGTTGAAGATCCCGCCGTAGATGTCGGCCGTGTCGAAGAAGTTGATGCCCAGCTCATGGATGGCGGCGGACATGAGCTTGTGGCTCTCCTCCTCCGTCTGCTGGGGGCCGAAGTTCATCGTTCCCAAACATAGCCGGCTGACCTTGACGCCGCAGCGGCCGAGCTTGACGTATTGCATGGCGAAAGACCTCCTGAATCCTGGAACTGAACGGACCGGACGCTTATGCTCCCATGATAGCCCTGAAAACAAAGGAGGCGACCGATGGCTCTGACCGCTTCGACGATGCTGCCCCTGGGCACGACCGCGCCGGATGTCTCGCTGCCCGACACCGAGGGCAAGACGGTGTCGCTGGCGGATTATGCCGGATCGAGGGCCTATCTCGTGATGTTCATCTGCAACCACTGCCCCTACGTCAAGCACGTGGCGGCGGAGCTGGCGCGTCTGGGCCGGGACTACATGCCGCGCGGCGTGGCGGTGCTGGCGATCAACGCCAATGACGTGAAGAACTACCCCGCCGACAGCCCGCAGAACATGAAGAAGGAAAAGCAGGTCCAGGGGTATCCCTTCCCCTACCTGTACGACCAGTCGCAGGAGGTAGCCCGGGCCTACGCGGCGGCCTGCACGCCGGACTTTTTTGTGTTCGACGCCGCGAAAAAGCTGGTCTATCGCGGCCAGCTCGACGACTCGCGGCCCAACAGCGGCCAGCCCGTGACGGGCAGGGACCTTCGCGCCGCCCTGGACGCCGTGCTGGCGGGCCAGCCGGCGCCGGCCGAGCAGCGCCCGTCGGCCGGGTGCAACATCAAGTGGAAGGCGGGGAATTAGCCGGCGGCGATCCGAACGATCTCTGCCCGACGGGCCCAAGCACGGTGAGTGTTCAATCGGCCTCGTCGAGCGCCCGCACGAGCTGCCGCAGTCGGCCGGGCGTCGAGGCGGACACGAGCAGGACGCAGTCCGGGGCGGCCCGGCGTGCGGCGCGGATCAACTCACCGGGGTCGCGCAGCGCGCCGCTGCCGTGGTCCATTTCGGCGTAGCGCAGGACGCCGTGTAAGACTCGCGTGCAGTCATCGCGGCGAGGGTATTGGCTGATCCTGGCATCGGGCCAGCCGGACTGCCAGATCGAGCCGAACGGGGCCCACTGGTCCTCGCGGGCGCCGATGCCCACCCCGTACGCCCGGATCACGCCGCGGTCGAGCAGCGATTGCATGGTCGAGTCGAGCTCGGGGCCGAGGTCCAGCCGGTGCGGCTCGTGGGCCAGGAAGACGTCGATGACGTCCCGCCGCAGGCGCTTGCGGCTCTGCTCGAGCGAGTGTTCGATGCGCTGAGGCGAGAAGTCGTACCGCGGGCGGGTCGCGGGCGTCTGCGGCGCGGGGGTCGCGGCGCGGCGGAGCAGCGCCTTGAGCCCGCGGAGGCTGTCAACGATCGGTCGCACCGCTGTCTTGATCCTCATCCTGGCGAGGTTGTAGGGCGGCTCGGGCGGGCCGACCTTCGTGGCCACGACGACGTCGCGCGAGTTCCCCAGGACGTGCCCGAGCGCCTCCTCGGCGGCGCCGTAGGAGGCGGCGACGTCGAAGTAGTTGATGCCCAGCTCCAGGGCCGTCTCGAGCAGCTTCGCTGATCGGCGCAGGCCGACGCGCCCATCCAGCCGGGCGCAGCCGAACCCCAGGCAGGAGACGCGGCGGCCGAGCGGTCTGAAGTCAATCTGCTGCATGGTCTTGCCCGCCGGCGAGGTGGTCGGCCAGGCGCGTGGCCAGCGTCATCGCCGTGAAGGTGCAGTTGGCGTTGCTGCCCGTGCGGAACACGGCGGCGCCGGCCACGTAGAGGTTGTCGGTCCCGAAGACCCTCAGGTCACGGTCGACCACGCCGTTCTCGGCCGAGTCGCCCATGACGCAGCCGCCGGCCTGGTGGTTCGTGTCGTGCAGGCTGTCGAGGAACGCCGGGTCCCGCGCCGCGAGGGACGGCTCGATCTCGAGGTCGGCCAGCCCGGCCTCGGCGAAGGCCCGCTCGACGCGCCGGACGAACGCGTGGATGGACTCGAGCTCTCGTCCTGAGAGCCGCCAGTCGAGCAGGACCTTGGGCAGGCCGAACCGGTCGCGGACGCTCGGGTCGATCCGAACGCGGCTCTCACGCAGCGGCTCGACCTCGGCCTGGAGGAAGAGCGAGATGCGCGACCCGCTGGGGATCAGCACGCGATGCTCGATCACATACTTCCACATCAGCGGGATCATGTGCCTCGAGCACGCCCAGACGTTCCGGACCAGTTCCACGGGTGAGCCGATCTTTCGGCCGTGCACGGCCGCCTTGACGAACTGCTTGAGGAAGACCAGGTTCTCACGGACGGAGCTCTCGTAAGCGATCATGGCCTGGCAGTTCAGCCACGGCTCGCGGTGCACGATCTCCTCGAGCAGACGGACCTTCGGCTGGAACTTCTGTCCGCGAAAGACCACGGTGCAGAAGGCGTCATAGAAGGCCTTGGCGTGGCGCGGCCGGATGCGGGCGATGCTCCCGCCGAGGTGGTCGTGGAACCATCGCCCGACGTTGTCGTTGCCGCGCCAGGGGCAGTCCGCGGCGGGGTCGGCGGCCGCGTGCAGCAGCAGCCGGGCGTTCTCGATCGTCCCGGCCGCGAGCACGACGTCCCTGCCCGTAACACGGCGTCGGTGACCGCGGGCGTCAACGACGTGCACGGCCGTGACGCGCCCGCCGGTCGCCTCGAGGCCGACGACCGTTCCCCCGAGCACGACCCGCAGATTGGGGTTGGATTCGACGTCGCCGGCGTAGTGGGCGGCGATGTTGGGCGTCTTGAGCCAGCGGGTCAGGAAGACCTCGACGCCATGGCCGAGCTGGGGGGGCGGCTTGCGGATGCCCCTCCACACAGCCTGGTCGTCCTGGAACTCCGGCCCCACGCCCAGCGTCTCGTAGGTCGGCCGGTAGTAGGCCGCGAGCTCGTGGAAGCGCAGCGGCCAGCGCGAGCCGGCGAGCCAGTCCCGGCCGTCAAGGTCGCTGGGCATGAACTCGACCAGCTGGCCCCCCCAGAGGTTCGAGGTGCCGCCGAGCGAGACGCTGCGGCCGATGCCGATGCCCTCATGCTTGCGACCGATAACCTCGAACGTATCGGAAGAGAAGCTGTCGAGCGTGCGGCCGCCGGACTCGATCAGCACGACCGACCGGCCGCGCCGGGCGACCTGTGCGGCAAGGTGCACGCCCACGGCCCCGGCCCCCACGATCACCACCCCGTTGGGATCGAGCGGTTGGCCATCGAGCGATGCGGGTGTTTCGAGCAGCACGGCACCACGAGAAGGAATGAAAGTTGTCGGAAAGAACAGTCCCGCGGACGTCCGGACACGAGACAGATTTGAGGGTAGTCGCCGGTGCTCAAACCGTCAACCAACTCTTGATACACGGATCACGCCCTGACCACGGGATGACGCGGAGGAAACATGCTCCCTGCCGAACCGATGAGGCATGGGCCTTGCCCCGTGGCGGCGCGAGCGCCAGGGGGTGTGAACTAACCAAGCCCCCGATGCACAATCGTGGAGCCTCACGTACAATCTGTGCCGGTTCCGATGGGTTGGATCGGGGACGGGGATCACTCCCAAGCAAGGTCGTGACGGCCATGGCGGCATCTGATCGAGGGGCGCACGGCGCTCCTGCCGACAACAAGGCGCGACGAACCCAGGCGGCCGAGTCTCCGCGTGGCGTGGCCGTGTCCGGGCCGGTCGAGACAGCCATGACAGGCGCCGCCGGAAGTGGCGGGCCCAACCGGCGGGCCGAGCCGCTGCTGGTCGAGGTCTCCTGGGAGGTCTGCAACCAGCTCGGGGGCATCTATCAGGTATTGCGTTCCAAGGCCCCGAGCATGGTCAACCGCTGGGGCAACCGCTACTGCATGGTCGGCCCCTTCCACGGCCACGCCGCGGCGATCGAGTTCGAGCCGGCCCCCCTGGTCGGACCGTTCGGCCAGGCGGTCAAGGAGCTGCGCAACGCCGGCGTCCACGCCGAGTTCGGCCGCTGGCTGGTGACGGGCCGGCCGCACGTCGTGCTGCTGCACCATGGCAGCGTCTGGGGCCGGCTGCACGAGATCAAGTACCGCATCTGGTGCGACCACGGCATCGCCCTGCCGCCGAACGACAGCATCATCAACGACTGCGCCGCTTTCGCCGAGTGCGTGCGGCAGTTCCTCTGGGTGCTGTCGAACCGCGAGTCGCCCAGGCGGGCGATTGTCAGCCACTTCCACGAGTGGATGGGCGGCATCCCGATCCCGATGCTGCGGCGGGACAAATGGCCGGGCGCGACGGTCTTCACCACCCACGCCACGCAACTGGGACGCTACCTGGCGATGCACGACGGGCAGTTCTACGACCACCTGCCCTTCATCGACGCCACCGCCCAGGCCAAGCACTTCAACGTCGAGGCCCAGCACGGCCTCGAACGCGCCGCCGCCCACGGGTCGCACGTCTTCACCACCGTCTCGGACGTCAC
>JADZET010000030.1 GCA_020850375.1 Phycisphaeraceae bacterium
ACGACGCCGCCAAGGCCGCCAAGAAGGACGCCCTGGTCATCACCCACACCTTCAGCCCGCAGTTCGACGACATCGTGGACATGCTCCGCCTGCAGGACATCTACACCGACCGGGCGGACATCGTCCCACAGATGCACCACCGGGCGAAGCTGGCCAACGCCGTCTGCCCCGGCGCTCCGATCCACACCGACCAGCACCCGATGCCCAGCCTCTACGCCTGGCGGAAGTTCGCCGAGTTCCAGCCGACGATCGGCAACCCCTGTCTCTACTACGTCACCGGCATCGAGACGACGCACGAGCCGTTCGAGGCCAGCGATTTCGAGATGCTGCGAAGGACGTGGGGGGAGTATCACAAGAAGCTCGACACGGAGTATCCGCGGAAGTAACCAGCAGCCATCCGGTCATCTCTGGATGGATCGCCGTGGTGTCGTGGCGCGTTGTACGATGATTGCTGACTCTCACGTTTGGGAGAACAGGGGCAGTCATGGATCAGCCCATGGACACCGTCACGGCGGCCGGACGTTCCTACCAGGTGTGGCAGGCGCGAGCAGAAGATCTGCAGACGGCCATCGACGTCTTGGAAGAGGCGGCGCAATGGTTGACCGATCGCGGCATCGGACAATGGCCACTGGGCTCTCAGCGATCTCAGGAGAAGTACCTTAGGCATTGCATCGATGACGAGGAGTTCTTCCTCATTCACGACGGGGAGGTGATCGCAGGCACCGTTATCGTCAAGCACGAGCTTCCCCAATACTGGCCGCAGGGCATGAGTGACGGCGGATACGTGAGCAAGCTGGCGATCCGCCGGCGTTACGCGGGTCAGCGACTGGGTGCGGCCATGTTGGCTTGGGCCGAGAAGCAACTGGCGAAGGATGGTTGGGCCATCGCAAGGCTTGACTGCTGGGCGGACAATCCAGCCCTGTGCCAATACTATCGGGACGCAGGCTACAGGGATGTCGGGCAGGTAGTGGCAGGGCGATGGCGCGTGGCCTTGTTTGAAATACCATTGCCTTCCGCTCAGGTGTGACGGCTACGCGTCGTGTACAGCCTGTTCGGTCGGTCCGTCCAGGAACAGCAGCCGCGCCGTGATCGCAGACGCCGGCAGCTTCAGCATCGTCGCCAAGGCGTCGCGGTAGGAGAGCATCTGCGGGCGATAGATCTCGACGAGTCGGAGGATTGATGCCGTGCCGTCAGGCAGGCGATCGGTCTTGTAGTCCCACAGCTCGGCTGAGATGGGTGCCCCGTCACAACGTTGGACGACCACGCGGTCGAAGACGCCCGTGACGAGCGTGCCTTGCAGGCGGATGGCGAAGCGGCGCTCGCACCAAAGATCGACAGGCTGGAGATTCGGCGGGCGCGTCAGGATCTTTCGCAGCCCCGGTGTGCGGAGCTTGCGGCGGAGTTCGGCCGCGAGGGTGGGCCAATCCTCCCCGGCGGGCTGTGGGCCGAACTCGCGGACGGCGGCGGCGAGCCATTGGGCGTCTGTCGGCAGCGGGGTGACTTTGTCCAGCCATTCGATCGTGCTCAGCCACAGGTGCCAGAGTCGGCCGCGCTGCAGGCCCTGCCGGCGGGTTGAGTTCTCCGTCGCGGGCGAGTCGTCTCGCGGGGCCACGGCGAGCAGATCCGCCGCCGGGATGGCGCCACGCTTTTCCAGCGATGACGGGCTGATGCGCGCCCAGGCGCGGCGATCGAGCAGGCCGGCCTGCTCGCGAGATGGCGCCATGGGCAGCGTCAGCGCCACGCCCAGCGTGCTGCCGGTCTGGGAGGATTCATCCGCGGGTGACGGCGACTTGCGATCAAGATTCTTCGCCCAGTCGGGATTGCCGTGGGCGAAGAGCGTGTGGCCGGTTTCGTCGGTGATCGCGTCGGCGGCGGGCTCGTCATTTTGTCGCAGGCCCTCGACGAGGATGTTGGCCAGGCAAAGTTGGCGGCCGTGGAGGCCCTTTTGTGTGCGTTCGCGTGGCTTCACGAACATGTGCAGGGCGTGGCGGGCCCGCGTCATGGCCACGTACAGCGTGCAGAGCTCGTCGTGGAGCTGGCGACGTTCCTCTTGCTGGTGAGCCGCTTCGAGCTCCGGGCAGAGCTTGCGGACGTCCTTGTTGGCGCCGGCGTAGATGGCGGTCGGCGGTTCGGTCGGGTCGGGCCGAACGGCGTAGAAGGCCGGCGATCTCGGGAAAAGTCGGCCGTCCAACTCGGGCAGGACCACGACGTCGAACTCCAGCCCCTTGGCTGCGTGGATGGTCATGACCCGGACACGGGCCGGCGACGGCTCCTCGACTTTGGTGGCGCGCACGATCTCGAGGAAATCCCCCGGGCGCAGCGTGGCCCGCGGGCCGTGTCGGTCGGCCAGGGCGCAGAGCTGGCTGAGCCGGGCCCGGCCGCGTGCGTCGGCGTAAGGGATCAGCGTCCTGGCCCAGCGGCCGACGACGCGCCCGTAGCCCTCCTCGAGCAGTTCACGCCGGATGCGTCGGGCGGCGACTTCGGCCTGGAGTTCGTTGTCATCCTCCAACCCGACGACCGGGCCTAGCGGCGAGACGCGGACGTGGTAGGCCGCGGCGGTGTCGCCCGGATGGTCGGCCAGGCGCAGGGCGGCGAGGATGAGGTTCACCCCCGCGTCGTCGAGCAACGTCGAACCGCCCTCGCCGCTGACGGGCAGACCCTCCTGGCGGAGCAGATGGATCAGCGTTCCCGCGTCGTTGTTCTTGCGCAGCAGGACGCCGAAGCCGGCCGTCGGCGCCTGGCGGGCGAGATCGGCGATCCGTCGGGCCATCCAGCGGAGGTAGCCATGATCGCCCGGCGCATCGTCACCTTCATCGTCCGTCTCGGCGTCGTTCGCCGGAGCGTCAGCATCCGCTGGGGTGATCGCGCTTCCGGGGGCGATGCACAATTCAGCGAAGCCGGGCCGGTCGCGATGGGCCGGCTCGTGTTGCTCGAAGCCCTCGATCCATGTCTCGGCCGCGCCGGTATGCCCGGCCAGGGCGGGGTTGGCCGGCAGATGGACAAAGAGCTTGTTGACCGTGTCGAGGATGACCGGCGAGGAGCGGTAGCTGACGTGCAGGTGCTCGATCGCGTCGGCCGGGAGGTGCAGGTCCTCGACCACGCGGCTGAAGATCTCGGCGCAGCCGCCCCGCCAGCCGTAGATCGACTGCTTGACGTCGCCGACGCAGAGCAACCGCCGTGAACCATCGCCGTGGGCGGCGATCTCCTCGGCCAGCGGGCGCAGGACGCGCCACTGCGACGGGCTGGTGTCCTGGAACTCGTCGAGGAGCAGGTGCTGCACGCGGGCGTCGAGGCGGTAGTAGAGGTCGTCGAGGCTGAACGGCTGCGCCGTGTCGGTCGTCGGAGGATCCATGGCTTGGCCGAGGAGCCATGTCAGGTCGGAGAACAGCAACAGGCCCTGCTCATATCGCAGCCGGAGGTAGTGGCGGTCGAAGTGCTCGAGCAGGTCGTGCATCGCGGCGGCGCGGTCGGCCACGCGACCGATCAGTTCAGCCCGAGCGTGGGCGACCAGGGGCTCATAAACGGCGATGATCTCGGGAGGAATGGGATCGCCGTAGTAGAGGGCGTCCGCCCCGGCCTCGGCGATCTTGGCGGCCAGTCCCTTGCGTGGGAAGGTCTCCCAGTCTTGCGCGGCGGCCACGTGATAGTCCGACTCAAGCGCCTTGTTCAACCGCTTGGACCAATCCGCTTCACGCAGCCGTTGCATGGCCAGGACGTGCTCCTGGACCTCGCCAGTCTTGAGCCGACTCGGCGGGGGAGTCAGCGCCTCCCAGGCCGCGGCATCGGGCGCCTCGCGGTAAAGATCGTAGAGGCTCGACGTGATCCGCTCGATGTCCTGCATGATCGACCGGGAGTGATCGTGGCGGAGCCGTTGGAGCAGCTCGAGCACGGCCGGAAGGTCGTCGCCGTCACTGAGCACCGCCTCGATGGCCTGGCGGCGGAGCTCTTGGTCCAACGGATCGCCCGGCGAGAGCATGGTCATGCCCGCGGCCAGGCCCAGCTCGTGGCGGTAGCACCCGACGACGCGGCTGAGGAAGGCGTCGATAGTGCCGATCGAGAGGCGGTGGAGCTGGCCGCAGAGCTTTTCGAGCAGACGCAGGCAGCCCTCACGGTCGAGCGGGCGATGCCTGTCGGCGGGCAGGCCTTTGTTGAGGTCCTCGCTGAGCTTCTTTGCTTCCTTGCCAGACGCGTCGAGCGCGACGTCGGCGAGCCGGCCCAGGACGCGCTGAAGGATCTCGCCGGCGGCCTTGCGGGTGAACGTCGTGGCCAGGATCGAGCCGGGGTCGGCCCCGTCGTGCAGCAGGCGCAGGTAGCGCACGGCCAGCAGGTACGTCTTGCCCGAGCCGGCCGAGGCGCGCACGACGCTGTGCGGGACGAAACGAGAAGGTTTGCGAGCGGCCGTCATCGCTTGCCCCTCCGTCGGGCCTCGCCGGCGTGTTGACGCGATCGGGACTCGATGGCCGCCTGACGGTCCAGGCAGTCGTCCATGCACAAACCTTCAAGCCCGTCCTCGAAATTCACCGATTCAGCCGGCGGCCAGAAGACGCCCCGGAGGATCAGCGACACCACGTCGCGGGCCTTCTGCACCGCCTCGTCCACATCTTGAGGCGTCCACTTCGCCAGGCAGACGCCGATCTCGGCGGTCTTTTTAGGCAGGCGCACGTAGCCCAGCGCGATGTTCGTGTCGGCGGGGCTGTGCTTGGCCAGGTCTCGTCTGGCCATCTCGCGGTAGAGCGGGAGCTGCAGGTCGATCCACTGGCGGTTCTCGCCCTTGCCCTTGCAGTGGTTCTTCTCGGGCGTATGGCCCTGTTCGCCGGTCTTGTAGTCCAGGACGCAGCAGCCAAGCTCCGGGTGCACGTCAATGCGGTCGATCTTTCCGTGGATCTCGAAGGACTGACCGTCGATCTGCCAGGTCAGCGTGTGCTTCCGTTCGATGGCGTCCGGGAGGATCTGCCAGCCCTCGGACGCGCGCGCGGCCTGGCGCTTGGCGAACTCGGCCAGCCGGTAGCGGAGCCGCTCCTGCTGGATGCGCACGGCCGCGGGGGGGCGTGAGCCGAATTCCTCGAGCACGACCCTGTCGAGCCGGTCGGAGAGGAAGGCGCTTATGCGGTCCGGCTGCGTCGAGCTGGTGATGCGCTCGTCCAGCCCGAACTGGGCCAGCACGCTGTGGGCGAGGTTGCCGAAGGTCCGGGCGTCGAGCTCGGCCGGTCCGTCCGTGAAGGGCTTGAGTTTCTGGACGTGCTTGAGGTAGAAGCGGTAGGGGCAGGCCAGATAATCGCGCAGGGCCGTGACGGACAGCGACTTGAGGGCCGGATCCTTAGGCATCGGCCACGGCAGCGCCAAGGGGCGATCGTCACGAGGTGCATCAGTCGGCCTGGCCCGCGTGATGGCGGAGGACTTTGCCGCGGGAATCGACGAATCGTTGGCACGCATTTGGTAGAAGCGATTGACGCGGTGGGCCAGTGTGAGCTGGGTGTCTGCATGCTCCGCTGCCTTGCCGCACGCCAAGAGCAGTCGGCTAGGGGGCAGGGGTTCATCGTCAAGGCCGACGCGCGCCGAGACGACCCAGGCGTGCGGTCGGCTGTGAGCCAGGGTCGTCAGGAAGAGCATGTCGCGCGCGTAACGGTGCGCCGCGTCGGTCAGTCCGAGCTGTCGTCGCAGGCTGTCGGGGAGGAAGGCGTCGGCGTGAGAGCGGGCGGGCAGGTGGCCCTCGTTCACGCCGGTGAGGATCAGAAGCGGCGCGTCGTCGAGCGGCAATTCGAGCCAGCCGCGCATCTCCACCGCGGGCTCGTCGGTGGGATCGGCCAGCGTGCGATGGGCCAGCTCGCCGAGCACCACCCGGCAGGCAGTTTCGAGCGTTACGCACTGATCGTCCCGGGTGCGATCCTCGGCCAGCTCCGAAAGGACCTCGCCCAGGAGCGTCAGGCCCCCGATCGTGACGCGGTCATTCTCGTCCAGGTCGGCGTGATAGAGATCGACCATCCCAGCGATGACGGGCGCCCACGCGGCAGGCGGGCGGAGCGAAGATGCCTCGTCGTCGAAGGGCAGGCCCTCGGTCACCGCGTCGAAGATGGCCTTGAGTTTCTCTCTGTTTTCCGGCTTGCCGAGCCAGACGTCCAGGGGCTGGCTGTCGAGGTGGTCCTGGATGTACTGGTCAACAAGGGCCAGCCAGGGTTGCCGATTGAACGGGCCGAGCTTGGATGCGACGCGGGCCTCGACGCGCGGGTGGCGCAGCAGGCGGGCGAAGTCGCGCAGTCGTCGGCCGGCGAGGAAGTCGGCCAGGGCCTCGAGCAGCATCACCGGCGAGCTCGATCGCGCCGCTCGGCCCGCGGCCGTTCGCACCGCCACGTCCGCGCCGACGATCGCGCCCTCGACCAGCGGCCCGAGGCCCGCGTCGGCCAGACCCACGGTGATCTTCTCGGCCGTCAGCTCGCCTTTGGCGTCTCGTTCGTGCTCGAACGCGATCAGGCGCAGCACCTCCTGGGCCTGGTCGATCGGGCGGTCGACGATCCGCCAGCGGTCGTCGGGGATCGGGCTCGGCCGGTTCAGCCACGCCGCAGGGATCAGGCAGCCCAAGTCATCGAAGGCTTGGGTTTCCTCCTGCGGGGCGTGGATGAGGCTGAAGATCCGTTGCCCGCCCATCTCGGCCGCTCGTTGCAGGAACGGCCGCAGCAGGGGGGGCAGGTCGGGCGTGGCGAGCAGGACCAGATCGCCGTCGTGTTCCGCGCTGGGTTGATCCGGCTGACGCAGGGCATTAAGGCGTGCCTGATCCCGATCGACCCAGCCGTGCTCGGCCAGGGCGGCGACGTATTGCCCACGCCACCGGGCCAGGATCGACCAGCGGCGGAAGTGCTGGTCATCAACGAGTCTTTCGCATTTGCGGGCCATCTCGGCCAGCGTCAGCCCCTCGGCCGCGACGGCCTGACAGGTGCGATCCAGGTCGTGGCCCAGGCTCATCCAGGCTGTGAAATCATCCTCAGCAGGGGCGCGGGCGAGTTGAGCGAAACCCTCGGCCTCGCGCTGCTCACGCAGCGTGCGCGCCCAGGTCAGCAGACGCGGCAGCTCCGGGGCGATGGGCAGCGGTGGTTGATAGAACGTCTCGGCAAGCTCCTGCGGCGAGAGGAGTCGCGGCGGATGGCAGAGCCATCGGCTTCGTTCAGACCTGTCGACCAGGTGCTCGATCAGCCGCTTGCCTGCCCGGGCGGAGGTCGTCAGGACACTGACGTGGCTCAGGTCGCACTCACGCCGCTCGTTGTCGCCGTACTGCTCCCACAGCCATGCCGTCGCCGCGGCCAGCCCAGGGCTGTCCCAGCCGAGAAAGACGCGTTGGATCTTGCCTTTCACCCCGACCAGATTACTAACAATCGGGGGTGAAGCAACCGCCCGCAACCCCCTGGCCCCGGGTTAGTGGGGCATCAGGGCGATGACCATGAGCTGGGCGCAGAGGACGCGAAGGATCATCGTCGTGGGGTAGACCGTCGCGTAGGCCAGGTTCGGGGCGTCGGAGCGGGTGATGTTCTGGGCGAAGGAGAGTGCAGGCGGATCGGTCATGCTTCCGGCGAGCAGGCCGCAGAGCGTCATGTAGTTGGTCTTGAGGAAGATGCGCCCGACCAGGGCCACGACCAGGAGCGGCACGAGGGTGATCATCGCCGCCAGGGCCATCCATTGCAGCCCCGGCCCCTCGGTCAGCGTGCTGATGAAGCGGTCGCCCGAGCGTAGCCCCACGCAGCCGAGGAAGAGGGTGATGCCCACCTCGCGGAGCATGAAGTTGGCGCTGATGGGCATGTGCCAGACCAGCGGCCCGATCCGGCCGACGCGGCTGAGGATGATCGCCACCAGCAGCGGTCCCCCGGCCAGGCCCAGCTTCACCGGCGCCGGCACCCCCGGAAGCGACATCGGCACGCTCCCGACGATCACGCCGAGCACAATGCCCAGGAACACCGGGATCAGCTGCGGGTGATTGAGCGCCTTGGGCGAGTCGCCGAGCTCCTGGGCGACCTTGGAGATGGCGGGCGCCTCGCCGACGGCCAGGAAGGTGTCGCCGTACTGAACACGGAAGTCGTGGGTGGGCGTGAACTCGATCTCGGCGCGGCTGACGCGCGAGAGCACCACGCCGTAACGGCGGACGAAGTCCAGTTCATCGAGCGATTTGCCCAGCACGTTCTTGCGGGTGACGACCAGGCGCTTGGTCGTCAGCGGACTCGCGAGCATGCGCAGGTCCGTGTCGCTCTCGCAGCCGACGACCATGCGGAGCTTGTCGAGCTCCTCCGGCGAGCCGACGGCCAGCAGCACGTCGCCGAATTTCAGGCGCGTCTCGGGCTGGGGCACGCTCAGGATGCCGTCCTGGAGGATGCGGGAGATGACCAGGCCCGACCCGCTGATCAGCGGCACGTTCTGGATCTGCACGTCAACGAGGTTGCGGTTGGTGACCTCAAGGTTGGCCCGAGCCACGCGCGGCTTGGCGGCGGGGGTCTGCCCGCCCAGGGCCTGCTCCTCCTTGGTCAGATTGACGCGGAAGACGACGCGGACCAGCAGCATGGCCAGGATGATGCCCAGGATGCCGAAGGGGTAGGCCACGGCGTAGGCCAGGCTCGGGAGCTTGCTGGTCTCGACGGCCAGGTTGGGCACGTCCTTGAGCGCCTGCTGGGCGGCGGCGAGGCTGGGCGTGTTGGTCGTGCCGCCGGAGAACAGGCCGACGACGGCGGGGATCTCGACGCCAGCGGAGTAGTGGATGCCCACGGCGATCGCCGCGCCGAGGAGGACGATGGCGATGGCCATGAGGTTCAGGGGCAGGCCCTGACGGCGCAGCGACGCCAGGAAGCCGGGCCCGACCTGCATGCCGATGGTGTAGACGAACAGGATCAGGCCGAACTCGCGGGCGAACTCGAGCACCTCGGGGTTGATCTTCAGCCCCAGGTGCCCCATCAACAGGCCCGAGAAGAGCACGCCGGCGATGCCCAGGCCGATGCTCTTGATCTTGATCGAGCCGATCGCCAGCCCCAGGGCGATCACGACACCGAGGATGGTGACACTCGACGCGACCGTCTCGCCTTGGAACAGCGCACTGAACCAGCTCACGCCGGGCTCTCTTTCTTGGGGGGTGGAAGAAATGCCAAGCCACACCGTAGCACATTTCATGCCTCCCGGCACGTCGGGGCCGTGGTAACCTTGTGCGCGGATAGCCCGAAAGAATGCCCTGTGAACCCTTCGTAAGGAAGCCCTCATGCCGTCGTTCGACATCGTCAGCCGCGTGGACATGCAGGAAGTCGACAACGCCGTCAACATCGCCCGCAAGCAGCTGGCCGGCCGGTATGACTTCCGGGGGTCGAAGACCGAGATCAACTTCGACCGCAAGGAGAAGAAGCTCGGCCTGCTGACCGAGGACAAGATGAAGATGGAGGCCATCCGCGAGATGATCCTCCAGGCGATGGCCCGGCGGAACGTGGACATCAAGGCCCTGAAGTTCGAGGAGATCCTTCCCGGCCGCGACACCATGGTCAAGCGGCAGATCGTCATCCAGGAGGGCCTCGACCAGGACACCGCCCGCGCGATCGTCAAGCTGATCAAGGACGCGAAGATGAAGGTGCAGGCCTCGATCCAGGGCGATGAGGTGCGCGTCAGCGGCAAGAAGCTCGACGACCTTCAGACGGTGATGCAGATGGTCCGCCAGGCGGGGCTGTCCGTGCCGCTGCAGTTCGTGAACATGCAAAAATGACCCCCCGGAAGGTTCCAATCGTCTCCTGATCACGGAGCGGAAAGATGTCCGAGAAAGATCTCAAGCCAGCAATCCTCAAGGGAAAGGTCTCGCCCGAGATGAACTTCCAGCAGCGCATCTGGGCGCTGTGTGCCCGGATCCCCGCCGGCAAAGTCACGACGTATGGCGAGTTGGCCCGCGCGGCCGGTTCTCCCTCGGGCGCGCGCGCTGTCGGCATGGCCATGAACCGCAACCCCTACGCCCCGGCTGTGCCCTGCCACCGGGTGGTGGCCAGTGACGGCAGGCTCACCGGCTATGCCGGCGGATTGGCCAAGAAGCGGGCGATGCTCGAGGCCGAGGGTGTGTCCATCGATGTCTCCGTCCCGCCTCCGGCACGCTGGCGGGTTGCGGCCTTGGCGGACCATCTCTGGCAAGCTGGGCGGACAGCGGATGGAAAGAATTGATTAATCAGGTCTTGCCTGAGGCTTCCACCCCCGAGGTTAAGGATTTACAATCCTGCGATGAGCGCAGGCAAGACGACGTTCGTGCTGGTCGGACATTCGGACAGCGATGCCGCCGGGCTGACCAAGGCCATCAAGAAGCTCCTGGGCGACGTGCCGGTCGAGGCTGTCGACGACGAGAGCGCCCTGACGCCGCTGCTGGCCCCGCAGAACGTGTTGCTGATCAACGGCGTGCTTGACTACGGCTTCCCCACCGCCAGCGGGATCGAGCTGGTCAAGGAGCTGCGGGCGGGTGAGAACGCCCCGGCCATGATGATCATCTCCGACGCCAAGGACGCCCAGACCAAGGCCGTCGAGGCCGGCGCCCTGCCCGGCTTCGGGAAAAAAGACGCAGGCACCGAGCTGATGAAGCAATGCCTCCGTGCCGCCATGGGGCGGTGATCTCGATCTCCTACCCCGCCCCCCGCCTCGGAATCGCTTGTTTGATGTCACCGCCGGCGGACGGGTATAGTGTCCGCCCATTGGCTTAAATCCCCGCCCTGATCCCCACCCCAACCCGAGGTCCGTTCATGCTCCGCGAAAAGAAGCGCATCGTTTTCCGCCATCCATCGAACCCCATCCTCACCGGCGAGGACTTCCCGTTCGACGTCGTGACGGCCTTCAACGCCGCGGTCATCAAGCAGGGCCCCCGGAAGTACACGATGGTGGCCCGGGTGGAGAACTCGGCCCTGGAGCGTTACATGTGGGTCTGCGACTCGCAGGACGGGATCAAGTTCAAGCCCCGCCCGCAGCCCGTGCCCGTGCCGGACAAGGACCCGGTCTACTTCGAGTACTGCGACGGCGGCCGGCAGCGGACCTACTTCGACCCGCGCATCTGCCCCGTCGAGGGCCAGCTCTACGTCACCCACAACTGCCACACCGACTACGGCTGCATGCTGGGCCTGTTCAAGGTCGACGAGAACTTCGAGAAGTGGGAGTGGATGGGCCTGATCTCCGAGCCGGACAACCGCAACGGCGTGTTCTTCCCCGAGAAGATCGGGGGCAAGTACTGGCGGCTGGACCGGCCCAATGTCGACGGGCGCATGCACATCTGGACGATGCAGAGCCCCGATCTCATCCACTGGGGCATGCCCCGCGTGATCGTGAAGATGGGCAACCCGACCCGCTGGGCCCAGACGAAGATCGGCCCGGGCGCTCCGCCGATCAAGACCAAGGAGGGGTGGTTGTGCATCATCCACGGCGTGCGGCCGCAGTGCACGGACCACGTCTACCAGCTCGGCGTGATGCTGCTGGACCTGGAGAACCCCAACAAGGTCATCGGCGTGTCCAAGCGTGCGATCCTCCAGCCCGAGACGAACTACGAGCTCGTCGGTCAGACGCCCAGCTGCGTCTTTACCTGTGGCGCGACGCTCGAGGACAACAACGAGGTGCGGATCTACTACGGCGGGGCGGACAGCGTGCAGTGCCTGGCCACGGCCGGCCTGGACGACCTGATCCACGCCTGCAAGCACGAATGATCGATCCAACGGCTGCCGCCCGGCCCACGCCAGCGCGTGGGCTTTTTTGTAGGAGTTGCCCGAGCCATGGGCAGGATGGAATTCGTCAAGGTCGGCCCGGACGGCCACCGCTTTGTTGAAGAGGATTCCGGCCGGACCTTCGTGCCGGTCGGCTGCAACTACTTCGACCCGGACACGGGCTGGGCGCCGAAGATCTGGAGCCGGTTCGACGCGGATCGGGTGAACCGGCAGATGGCGCAGATCGCGTCGCAGGGGTTCAACGCGCTGCGGATCTTTCTCGACGTCGCGGTGCTCAATCCCGCCCCCGGAAGTTATGACATCGTCGGCTTTGGGAAAGTTCGGCGGATGATCGAGCTGGCCGAGTCGCACGGTCTGCGGATCATCTTCTCCGGCCCCAACGGCTGGGAGGGCGGCGCCCATCACGCCTGGGGGGACATCTACGCCGACCCGCGTTTCATCGACATGCGTCGCGAACTCTGGACGCGCATCATCGAGGCCTACGGCGGTGAGCCCGCCGTCATGTCGTGGGAGCTGCTCAATGAGCCGAACGTCGGCTGGGTTCAGTCGGATAGCCTGACGCACAAACGGCATGCGCGACTGATCGCCGCCCGCCTGGACAAGTGGCGCAGCTTCGCCCGACAGGAGCTGGGCCAGGAAGTCGAGACCTTTCCGAGCATCGAGGGCACGGAGGTTTCCGCCGAGGTGTACCGAGCTTACTTGCGGTTCCTCGAGGGCCTGACCGACGCGTGGACGGCCGACCAGTGCCAGGCGATTCGCGCCGCCGGCGCCCGGCAGATGATCACCGTCGGCATCCACCAGTCCTCGGTACCGATCTACATCCAGCCGGGCGGACGACACGCCTGGTCGGGCTTCTCCCCCCGGAAGTTGGCCCGTCATCTGGACTATACGTCGATGCACTTCTACGCCCTGCTCGAGGACGTGCACACAGGGATGGTCGAGCCGCAGATCACTCGTCGTCGGGGTTACCTCGAGATCGTCTGCCGGGGGGGCAAGGCGCCGGGCAAGCCGTTGGTGCTCGAGGAGTTCGGCTGGAAGGGGGGCGCATTGGTTCCAGGGGAGAAGAGAATCTGGCCGCAGGAGCACCAGACGATGTGGTGCGAGCACGTGGTGCGGACGTCGGCCAGGGTCGCCAGCGGGTGGCTGAACTGGGCGTACGCGGACTCGTCCGCCCCGAACACGGACATCTCCGGCGCGTCGGGCCTGTGGACGAGCGACATGAAAGAGCTCAAGCACTGGGGCAGGCGTTTTACGGAGATTACCGCGGAATACAAGGCGAATCCGCCGGCGGGAAGCCCGGTAGGCCGGCGGTACACGCTGGACCTGGCGGACTATTTGCGGGAGCATCACGGCCGGCCGACGGAGGCGTGGCTCGCCACGCACTGCGCGGAAGTGGTGGAGGAGGGGATCGAGGTGGAGTTCACGGGGCCGTAAAGTAGAGGTTACCCAGGCATGCCATGCCTGGGCTTGGGGCATGGGTTTTCTGAGGAGATATCACGATGGCAGGGATGATCGCGGTCAAGGGTGAGGGTTTCGTGGACTCGTCGACGGGCGAGCGGTTCGTGCCGATCGGGTGCAACTACTTCGATCCATTCGCGGGTTGGGTGCCGAAGATCTGGGCCCAGTTCGATCGGGATCGCGTGGCCAAGCAGTTCGACCAGATCGCCGCGGCGGGGCTGAACACCATCCGGGTGTTCCTGTCGCTGTGGCTGAGCCCCGAGCCGGGCGTGTTCGACGAGGAGCGGTTCAAGAAGGTCGACGAGATGGTGGCCCTGGCGGGCAAGAGCGGCCTGAGGATCATCTTCTCGGGTCCGAACTGGTGGGAGGGCGCGCCCAGGCATCGCTACGGCGACGTCTTCGCCGACTCGCAGGAGATGACCTATTGCGACGCGCTGTGGGCGGAGCTCGGCAAACGATACGGGCAGAGCCCCACGGTGATGACCTGGGACCTTTACAACGAGCCTCACGTCGATTGGCGGACCAAGGCGACCCACGCCAGCCCGCACCGCATCGCGGCCTGGCGCAGGCACGCCATGGAGCGCCTGGGCGTGGACGTGGACGACCTGCCGCCGCGCAATGTCAAGACGGCCGGCGTCGACCTGGCGCTCTATCGCGAATACCTGCGTTTCCTCGACGACCTCTCGGACCTGTGGGTCGAGCACCAGTGCCGGGCCATCCGCGGCAGCGGGGCGAAGAACCTGATCTCCGTCGGCACGGTGCAGTGGTCCACGCCCATCCTCGAGCCCAAGGAGCTGGGCTACGGCTCGGTGCCGCCGCAGCGCGTGTCGCGGCACCTGGACTACGTCTCACAGCACTTCTACCCGATCGTCTCGAGCCTCAAGGCCGGGATCGAGCCGGAGGTGGACGTGCAGAAGGCCTACCTCGAGCTCGTCTTCCGGGCCGCCCGCGTGCCGGGCAAGCCGTTGGTGATGGAGGAGTTCGGCTGGCAGGGCGGGAAGCAGACGTCGATGGACTCCTGCTTCAAGCCCGAGGAGCACCAGACGATGTGGTGCGACGCGCTGATGGAGGTCACGCGGCGCTGCGGTGCGGCCGGCTGGCTGAACTGGCCCTACGCCGACAGCCCCGATCCCA
>JADZET010000031.1 GCA_020850375.1 Phycisphaeraceae bacterium
CTACATCGTCGTGGGCGTGATCCTGCTGATGGCGCTGAACCTGACGCACACGCTCGTGGGCTGGTGGGTGGTGGCCGAGGCCAGGCCGGGGCTGACGCGCTTCGACGCCATGCTCGAGGTGCCGCGCGTCGGCGAGTTCAGCTACGCGATCCAGTGGGAGAGCCTGGGCTGGACGGGCAAGGTGGCCGCGAGCCTGATCGCGGTGTGGACCTACTCCTTCCTCGGGTTGTTGCTGGCATTCGCCATCAGTTTCTATGTCTGCGTGCAGACGCAGATCTACCTGCTGCTGAGGCAGTCGGTCGACGGCACGCCGATGCACGAGGTGTACGAGGAGCCGGCGAGGAAGGACGCACCGATCACGGCCGGTGAGTCCGAGGCCGTCGAGCCGCCGAATGCCTCGACCGGCCAGCAGGGTTGACGCGTGGCCAAGGGAGCGTCGGTGTTCCACAAGACATGTTCGGTCATCGTGGCCCTGGGGGCGTGGTTGGCGGGGGTATCCGTGCAGGGGCAGGTCGTCGAGGCCCCCGCCACGGAGCCGGCGCCGCCGCGGATTGTCACTTTCTCGCCGGCCCTGTCGCAGTTCGTCGTGGACCTGGGGCGTGGCGACTGGATCGTCGGCGTGGCCGATCATGACACGGCCGCGCCCGAGGGGCTGCCGGTGGTGGGCAACTACCTCGCGCCGCACGTCGAGCGGCTGCTGTCGCTGCGGCCGACGCACGTGCTGGCGATGGTGGGGAAAGAAGGGCCCGACGCACGCCTGGTCGAGTGGGCGGCGCGGGGGCAGTTCGAGCTGCTGCTCTACCCCACGCCGCACAGCGTGCGGGAGATCCTGGACATGCTCGCGGGCGTCGACGCGGGCCTGCCGGACCTGGGCCGAGCGCTGCACGCCCAGGGCCGGGCGCGGGAGCTGAGCCGGCTCATCACGTATCGCTTGACGGCGATCAGCCAGGCTGTTGAGGATGCGGCCGCGACCTCGCCGCGCGTGCTCCTGGTGTTCAATCCCAACCCGCTGTGGGCCAGCGGGCCGGGGTCGGTCGAGGACGATCTCCTGTGCAATTACCTGCACGCGTCCAACGCCGCCGGTGACCTGGGCGGCGCGGCCGTGGTGCTCGACCGTGAGCGGCTGCTGGAGCTGCGGCCGGACGTGGTGCTGTTCATGCTGCCCGGGGCGCCGCCGATCGATGATTTCGCCCAGGACGTCCGCCTCTCACTCTTCCGGGGGCTGGACGTCCCGGCGGTGGAGAACAACCGGTTCGAGGTCATCGGCGACCCGCGGGTGCTGCTGATGCAGAGCACGGCCGTGGACCAGATCGCCGCCCGGCTGGCCATGGCGATCTATCCCGACAAGGCCGGCGCGATCCGAACGATCATGCGGAGCAGCCCGCCTCCCCCGGAAGTGTCTTCCGCCCCGCCGTCAGAAGTTGATGAGCACAACACGGAGGTGGTGGAGGCATCAAAAACCGCCGAAACCATGCCCTCAATACCGATGACCACGCCCGTGCACGGATCGAACCCCTGGGGGGGTGCGGTTGAGCAAGGACACGTCGATGGCGAGTAAAGCTTCGTCGGCCCGTGGAACTCATCGCGGCAGGGCATGGCGGCGCGTGGCGCTGGTGTTGCTCTGCGCGGCGCTGCTGGCGGCGGCGTGGGTGCGGCTGTGCACGGGCCTGACGTGGGGCTGGCCGGGGGGGTCGCTGTTCGACGGCCTGCTCAAGCTGCTGGGCTTGTCCAGCGGCGACGCGGGCCCCGTGACGCTGCTGGACATCCGCCTGACGCGCGTCGTCGGCGCGGCCACCGTCGGCGCGGCCCTGGCGGCGTCGGGGGTGGCGCTGCAGGCCCTGCTGCGAAATCCGTTGGCTGAGCCCTACATCCTGGGACTGTCGTCCGGGGCGGCGGTGGGCGTGATCGCGCAGTCGCTCCTGGCCGTGGCGTGGGGGTTGTCCTTCGGCAGCAATGCCTGGGGCGCGCTCGTCGGCGCGGGCGTGAGCATGGCCGTGGTCTACGCCGTGGGCCGGCGTCGCGGGGTGATCGATCCGCTGGGCCTGCTGCTGGCCGGCGTCGTTCTCTCGACGATCAACGGCTCGCTGGTCATGCTGCTGAACTACCTGATCGGCCCCAGCGGCGTGCGCGAGAACCTGATGTACTGGATGATGGGTTTCCTCGACGAGACCCAGTCGGCCGCGACGCGGAACGTGGTCATGCTCCTGACCCTCGGCGGGGTGGGGATGTTGGCGTGGCTGGGCCGGTCGATGGACGTGCTGACGCTCTCATCGGCCGAGGCGATTAGCCTGGGCGTGCCGGTGGCGCGGTTGCGGGCGGTGCTGTTCCTCGTGGCCACGGCCCTGGCGGCGGGGGCGGTGCTGCTGGCCGGGCCGATCGCCTTCGTCGGGCTGATCTGCCCGCACGTCGTGCGCTTCGCGCTAGGCCCCACGCACCGTGCCCTTGTGGTCGGCTCGGCATTGGCGGGGGCAACGCTGATCGTGCTTTCGGACACCGCCAGCGTGCTGCTCGACCGCGCCCTGGGCACGGGGCTCTTGCCCCTGGGCATCTTCACGGCCATGCTCGGCGGGCCGGTGTTCCTCTGGATGCTCCGCCCGCAGATGGGCCGCGGCGAGGAATAATCTTACGCCTCGTCGGGCCAGTCGCCCTGGAAGACCTCGACGGCCGGGCCGGTCATGAACAGGTGATTGGGCGCCTCGCGTGCTTCGGGGGGGCGCCAGTCGAGCTCCAGATCGCCGCCGGGGAGCTGGGCGTTGATCCGCCTGGCCGTGCGGTTGCTCAGCACGCCCGCGACGCACACGGCCGACGCGCCCGTGCCGCACGCCAGCGTGATCCCGCTGCCGCGCTCCCACGTCCGCATCTTGACCTCGTTGCGGCTGATCGGCTCGACGAAGTGCACGTTGATCCGGCGCGGGAACATCGCGTGCCGCTCGAGGATCGGCCCGACTGTTTCCAGCGGCACGGCGTCGACGTGGGCGCAATAGAACACCACGTGCGGGTTGCCCATCGACACGCAGGTCGCGCGTTCGTCGAGCTCGCACCGCTTCTTCCACGCGTCCCCGCCCGGCACGGCCGCCCAGAGCTCGGGGACGATGGCGTTGACCATCGGCTGGCCCAGCATGTCGGGAGTGGTGAGCACGGGGACCTCGCCGGCGGGCAGGATCGGCTCGCCCATGTCGACGCTGACCTTGGCGACCTTCGCCTGCTTGTCCAGCTCGTAGCTGAGGCTCAATACACCTCTGCCCGTCTGCACACGCATGGGGTTGGCCGTGCTGATGCCGTGGTCGTGGGCCAGCTTGCAGACGCAGCGCACGCCGTTGCCGCACATCTCCGACTCCGAGCCGTCGGCGTTGAACATGCGCATCCGCACGTCGGCCTCGACGCCCGGCTCGGGCTTATCGACGAGGATCAGACCGTCCCCGCCGACGCCGTAATGCCGGTCCGCGATCTTCACCGCCAGCCTGGCGGGGTCCGCGACCTGCCCCTGCCATGCGTTGACGTAGACGTAGTCGTTGCCGATACCGTGCATCTTGATGAATCGCATGGGCTTGTCCGTATCCCCCGATTCTCGCTGAGCCTGCCAGTCCATTAGGGGTAAACCCCATCCATTATTTTCTTGCGGACGCTTTTTACCACATTCCCGCATCTCGTGTCACATCGGGAGCTTGCC
>JADZET010000032.1 GCA_020850375.1 Phycisphaeraceae bacterium
AGAGCGGGGGCTTGACCGGTCCGGCCAGATCGCTATCGTGACCCTGCTTCGGGCGATTAGCTCAGTTGGCTAGAGCGCACGGATCACACCCGTGAGGTCACAGGTTCAAGTCCTGTATCGCCCACTTGGATAAGTCCCGCTGAGTCCGCCAGTAGCGGACACCCGCCTGCCAGGCGGTGCGGCCTTTGGACGCAAAACCGCGCGGTTACTAACCGCGCAACGTCAAAGGACGCCCCGCCGATGACCCACAAAGTCCCCTCCTACCGCACCCGCCCCGGCTACAACAAGGCCCTCGTCACCCTCACCGATGCCGACACCGGCAAGCGGCGTGACTATTGGCTCGGGCCCGCCGACTCGCCCGAGAGCCGGCAGCGCTACCACCAGCTCCTGGCCGAGTGGGAGGCCGGCGACCGCCGCCTGCCTGACCCGCCTGTGGATAACACCGACCCGGCCGCCGGCGTGACCGTCAGCGAGGTCCTGCGCCCCTACTGGCGATGGGCCACCGCCACCTACAGCCCGTCGGAGATCAGCAGCATCGCCCAGGCGGCCCGCCTCCTCCGCGCCGCGGCGGGCACGCTGCCGGCGACGGCCTTCGGCCCCAAGCGACTGCGCCTGGTCCGCGAGTCGATGATCCGCGGCGACGAGCACGCCAGCCCGCCGCGAGCCCCCTGGTCGCGTCCGACGATCAACAAGCAGGTCCAGCGGATCTGCGCCATCTTCAAATGGGCCGCCGGCCAGGAACTCATCCCCGTGAGCATTTATGAGCAGCTCAAGGCGGTCGAGTCCCTACGGCGCGGACGCAGCGAAGCCCGCGAGCCCGCGCCGGTCCGGCCCGTGGCGGATGAACTCGTCGACGCCATCGAGCCACACGTCAGCCGGCAGGTCCGGGCGCTCGTCCAGCTCCAGCGCCTCACCGGCGCACGTGGCGGCGAACTGCTCCGCCTGCGGGCGGTCGACATCGACACCAGCCGCGAGGTATGGACCTACACGCCCCTCGAGCACAAGACCGCCCACCACGGCAAGGGCCGGACGATCTACCTCGGCCCACGAGCCCAGGCGGTGATCCAGCCGTTCCTCGTGGATCGGCCCGTCCACGCCTTCTTGTTCTCCCCCACCGAGGCGGACTTCGAGCGCTATGACGCCCTGCACGCCCAAAGGCAGACACCTCCCCACCACGGCAACCGCCCCGGCACGAACCGCCGGGACGACCCCCAACGCGAGAAAGGCGACTGCTACAGCCGCGAGTCCTACCTGCGAGCCATCACGCGCGCCTGCGACGAGGCCTTCCCGCCCCCGCCGCACCTTGCCCGCCGGCGCGTCCCCGCCCGGGGGCGCAAGGCCGACGCCACCCGCTGGGAATCGCCCGCCGAGTGGCGAAAACGCCTGGGCCCGCTGCATTGGTCCGAGCTTACGACGTGGCGCAAGAGCCACCGCTGGCACCCGCATCAACTCCGCCACGCCGCCGGCACGCGCATCCGCCGCGAGTTCGGCCTCGAAGCCGCCCAGCTCGCCCTGGGCCACTCGAGCGCCCTGATCACCGACGCCGTCTACGCCGAACGCGACGCGACGAAGGTGCTGGAGGTGATGCGGCGGATGGGGTGATCGGATTGCAGCGGCCGCAGCCATTGGGCATCAGCGGCCTATCGCTGACAACGTCGTGTCACAGCAGACTGCGGAACCCTCGAAACAACGTTGAATCCTGGCCCCGTAACGGCGATAGTTATCCTTCGCCCGACGGAAGAGCAGAAAGGCCGGCTGCCCTGGTGGATTGATCCCCGCCAGTTATGAGGAATGGGCCGCCCTCCCGTCGGGCTTTTGGCACGCCTTCCGAGTTGAAGCAATCGAGCATTGACGTTCACTATTCGATGCCTGATCGACCGTGCCAGCGTCCGATCTCGACATGAACAAGCCCGGCTGAAGAGCAGAAAGGGCGGCTGCCCTGGCGGGTGACCCCTGCCAGTCATGAGGATCTGCCCACCCTCCAGCCGGGCTTGCGAATGTCCGGTGTAGGCTCAGCGGGCAGAGTGCCAGACTGCTCACCGTCAATGATTGAACGTGGGTATCGCCCTAATCATGAACTGATCGAACAAGGGCACGGTAAAGGCCATGTCCCCATGGGCTGGGCTGTAGACCATCCCCTTTTTGATCAGCCGTGCCCGCACAGGACCCAATTTCTGGAGCTTGACTCCCAGCACGTCAGCGATATCGCTGGTTCGATGCGGGCCTGCGCCCAGTTGCGCCATCGCCCGCAAGTAGCTCCTTTCGCTGGGGGTCAGGCGGTCGAATCGCACCCGGAAGAAGTTCCGGTCCAGCCGAGGTATGACGGTTAATGTCGCCTCGTTGACCACGCCAAGCGTGATCGGGCTGGTTGTCGCGTGTCTCCACGCTTGATATCCCCACTCCTGCAGGAAGTATGGGTATCCCTGCGTGAGTCGGAAGACCTCTTTGAGGGCTTGGGGTTCGAACTCGACCCCTGCGTTGCGAGCGGGCTCTTGAAGAGCCTTGGCTGTGTCTTCTTCCGAAAGCGCCCCGATGTCGGGGAAACTGAACAGCCGCTCCGCGTAAGACTTCGATTCACCGGCAAGACCTGGCAAGATCGGCAGGCCTGCGCCGAGCAGCACTATGGGCAACTGCTGCTGTTGAATCTTGTGCATCGCCATGATCAGGGCGCCGAGCTCTTTCGAGCTGAAGTACTGGATCTCGTCGATCAGCAAGGCCACGGCGCTGTGACGCTCTTGAGCCGCCTCGGCCACGGCGACAAAAAGATTGGGCAAATCGATCTCGATGTCTCCGCTGTCAGCTGCCCCTCTTTCTGGCTCGATGTCGAGACCGATGCTCACCTCGCCTACGGTAATCTTCAAGGCGCCGATGAACCCGCGCAGCACGGCCAATCCTCGCTTCGCCTTGTTGCCAGCCCCCGCCATCCGATCCAGTTCGAAGAGCAGCGTCCGCAGTGCGGGGGCAATCATCGGTCCGAGCGGTTTGCCCTCATGTGCCTCGACTGCCAACGTGCGATACCCGACCTCCTCAGCCATCAGCTTGATCTGGTTGAGCAGAACCGTCTTGCCCACGCCCCGCAGACCGGTGAGGAGCATGCTCTTTTCGGGACGCTTGGCCTTGATCCGACTCAACAGCACCCTTGCCTCATGAAGAACCGGGTCGCGCCCAACGAGTTCAGGAGGTGGAGAGCCAGCACCAGGAGAGAAGGGGTTCTGAATCTGGTCCATTTGTATCAAATTATATCAATGTATATCGCCTTGGCGATATACTTAGTTATACTAGATATAAATCTAATCGGTGTTTTTATGCTAACCACAGTGTCTCGCTCTATTGATCTCCCGACTCCCGCCCAGCAGTGAGTTACAGTTACGTAACTCCCCCGCCCGCAGATTTTCCAGAGATTCCCCGCCAGCCTTAACGCCCTTTTTCCAAAAGCCTTACGCCACCCGCGGCCCTGCCCGCGGGTGTTTTTTTTGGTCCCCTGAGTTAGCCCCATCGGACCGGGCTTACAACCCCGTGCATCACTCCCACGCGATCAAGCAGATCGGAGGTTGCGATGCACGAGCAAGACCAGCACATCACGCTAACTCAGGCGGCCAAGATCACGCCGGGCCGGCCGTCGACGAACTGCATCTGGCGGTGGTGCCGGCGGGGCGTCCTGGCCCGCAACGGGCAGCGCGTCCGCCTCGAGCATGTCCGCATCGGAGGCAAGATCTTCACCACCCGCCGATGGGTCGAGGCCTTCGGCAAGGCTTTGGCGGAGGCGGATACGAGCTACTTCGACCTGCCGGCGGATGGGCAGGCGGGGCGCCAGGGCCATCGCCCTCAGGCGAATCCTGGTGCCTTGGACCCGCGCTCCGCCGCCCCGCCTGTTGATCCAGGTGCAGGTTTGCCGGCATCGCCATTAACTCAACCCCGCCGCAGTCGCCGGTGCTTCGTTCGCAACGTCGAGCAGCGCCGCGCCGCCATCGAGCAGGCCAATCGCGAGCTCGAGGAGGCGGGGCTGTGAACGATCCGACGCCGATTCCTCTCGTCCGCATCGGTCAGGGCGACTACGCCCGCGACTACCCGCCGCAACCGCTGCCGGCGCTGGGCGACTCGAACCCCTCAAGCTCAGACACCTCTTCACCTGAAAGGACTGCTCCCATGACCACCGCTGTCTCTCCGCCCCCCGCTTCGCCCGCTCGGCCGCGTCCGGCTGGCCGCAACGGTTCGAATGCTGTGCCCGCCGTGCCGCCGACGCGTCCCATGCCGGGCGCTGGGCCGACGCCAAGTGTTCAGTTCTCCACGATCGGCGCCTCGACCGGGCATCGCGTGGCGCTCTACGGCCCGGGCGGCATCGGCAAGACAAGTCTGGCGGCGATGGCGCCGGGGCCGGTGGCGTTCTTTGACCTCGACGACTCGCTGCCCCGCCTGGCGGACCAGTTGCCCGAAGAAGTCAAGGTGCAACCCGTGGCCACCGACGGCACGTGGGAGGGCATTCGCGCGGCCCTGCACACCGGCGGGTGGGACGGCATCCGCACGATCGTCATCGACTCCGCCACGCGGGCGGAAGAGCTCGCCGTGGCGTGGACGCTGAGCAATGTGCCGCACGAGAAGCGCGAGGTCGTGATCCGCCGGCTCGAGGACTACGGCTTCGGCAAGGGCTATCAGCACACTTACGAGACGTTCCTGGCGCTGCTGGGCGATCTCGACGCCCACGCCCGGGCGGGGAGGCACGTGGTGCTGATCTGCCACGACTGCACAAGCACCGTGCCAAACCCCAGCGGCGAGGACTGGCTGCGTTATGAGCCGCGCCTGCAGACGACCGGCAGCGGCAAGGCCTCGATCCGCCTGCGGGTCAAGGAGTGGGCGGACCACCTGCTCTTCGTCGGCTACGACGTGGACGTGCAGGGTGGCAAGGGCCGCGGCTCGGGCACACGCACGATCTATCCGACCGAGCGGCCGCACTGCATGGCCAAGAGCCGGACGCTCGCGGAGCCCATCGTCTACGACCGCCACGATGGAGCGCTCTGGGACCAGCTTCTCCGCCGTAGCGCGTAGACGAGCCTTCATTCATCACCACCTCCCATCACTCCCCTTTCCGCATACACCCACGCTTCGATCTGGAGACCTAAGCATGCTTCCCAACCGTGAAGGGCGATTCAAGGCTGCCATCGGCAAACACGGCGTGTCCGACACCGGCCCGAACAACCTGGCTACGTTCGTTTGCGATTTCCACCTGACGCAGGAGCTGGCCCAGGCCGGCGCTGCTGACGGCGGACAAGAATGGATCCCCGTCGACGAAGATCTGACGATCACCGGCTATTTCTACCTCGAAAAAAAGGACGGCTCGCTCAACACCGTCACCATCGAGCAGCTCCAGCAGGCGTTCGGCTGGGATGGACGCGATCCCTTCTGGCTGCAGGACACGGACTTTGCCGCGTATGTCGTGCAGGTCAAGCTGGCCTACGAGCAGTTCAACGGCAAGGTCAAGATGAAGGTGCAGTACGTCAACGCCGAGGACTGGGCCGGCGGGGGCGTGCCGCAGGCGGACGCGGCGATGCGGCGGGCCATCAGCGCCCGGCTGGGCTCAAAGTTCCGCGCCAACGCCCCAGCGCCGAAACAGGCCGTCGCACCCGCGCCCGCTCAGGCGGCCACGCAGTCGCCGCGCAAGGGCAAGGTCTCGCGTCCCGCCTCACCCACGCAGGCTGCGGCCACTTCCACCACATCCGCGCCTTCATCCCGACCCGCCGCGCCGGCCAGCGGCATGGCGCAGGCGTGGGAGGCGTTCGTCAAGGCCTGCCCAGCCGAATGGCCCGGCAAAGAGGTCGAGGAGGAATGGTTCCGCATTCTGGGCGTGATGTTCCCCGGCAAGCAGCCGCAGGAACTCGGCGACGCTGATTGGGCGAAAGTCGCCGCTGAGGCGCCGGATCAGGTCGCGCCCTTCTAGAGCACCCTCGGCCGGCCCTTAGGCACGGTTGCCTGATCGGGCTCATTCCCCGATCCCCACCCCCCCGGAAGAAGTGGACTGCGCCATGCGCCTCCCAGGCGCCATCCAGGCGTAAGTCCACTTCCGGGGGGGCGGGGGGTTCGACTCCCGGGCCGGCCCTTATGCGACGCGAGCTTCGTGAATATCAGCAAACGGCCGTGGCGAAAGTCATGGCGGCCATCGATCGCCGCCCGATCCTCGTGGCTCCCACGGGTTCGGGCAAGACGGTCATGGCCACCGCCCTGGTCGAGCAGCACTTCGGCGGGCGGCACGTGCTCTGGCTGGCCCACCGCAAGGAGCTGATCGAGCAGGCGGCGACGCGTCTCGAGGCCCACGGGTTGCACGTCGGCGTGGTGATGGCGGGGTGCGGCGTGGATCGGTTCGCCCGGGTGCAGGTGGCGTCGGTGCAGACCTTGGCGCGGCGGGCGAGCGGCGAGCGCCCGCCGGCGGAATTGATCGTCGTCGACGAATGCCACCACGCCACGGCCGACGGATATCGCGGGATCCTCGACGGCTACCCGGCCGCTCGGATCGTCGGCCTGACCGCCACGCCGTTCCGCCTCGACGGCCGGGGATTGGGTGATCTGTTCGGCGAACTGGTCGTCGCGGCGCACACCGATGAACTCTGCGCCGCCGGCGTGCTGCACGCGCCGAAGGTCTGGGCCAGCCAGTCGCCGGACTTGCGGGGCGTGCGGGTCCAGGGGGGCGATTATCAGTTGGCAGCCCTGGCGGAGCGGTCAAACACCGTCGAACTCAACGGCGACGTGGTGGCCACCTGGCTCCTGCACGCCCGCGGGAGGCGGACCGTGGCCTTCGCGGTCAATGTCGAGCATTCGCGCGCCATTGCCCAGGCCTTTTGCGCGGCGGACGTGGCGGCGGAGCACCTCGACGGTTCAACGCCGGCCGCTGAGCGCGACGCGATCCTGCGTCGATTGGCGCAGGGCGAAACACAGGTCGTCTGCAACTGCATGATCCTCACCGAAGGGTGGGACCTGCCCGCCCTCGAGTGCGCCATCCTCGCCCGGCCGACGGCGTCGCTGAACCTGCACCTCCAGATGGTCGGGCGGGTCATGCGGGCCTGCGAGGGCAAGGATGGGGCGATCGTCCTGGACCACGCGGGCAACCACCACGTCCACGGCCTGGTCACACGGAGGCTCAACTACGCCCTCGACGGCAAGACGCGCGTCGGCCACAGCGAGCCGCTGAACCTGCGGCGGTGCGAGCGGTGCGGGCTGCTCTTTGAACCCGCGCGCGGGCGATGCCCGGAGTGCGGCTGGATGCCGATGCCTCAGCCGCGGCGCGTCGAATCGACCGGGACGGACCTGGTCAGCTTCGATGACAGCAGCTTCGAGTACCGCCGACAGGTCTGGATCGCCCTGGAATCCGAGCGTCAGGCCTGCAGCTACAAGCCCGGCTGGTCGTTCCACCGCTTCGAAGAACGCTTCGGCGTGGCGCCGGTGGTGGCGGAGGGCGAATTGATCGACGTGCCCCGGGCGACGCTGCAACAGAAACGGGCGTTCTTCGAGCACCTGGCCCACGTCGGACAGGAACGCGGCTTCAAGCCCGGCTGGGCGAGATGGCGCTTCCGCCATGCCTTCGGCCACTGGCCCAAGGGCTTTGTGAGTGAGGTTCGTGAAAAGCAACTTCGTGACCGCCTTACCCCGGTGGAAGAGAGTGTCGCATGAGTGCGCCAACTGAGTCCTGCCTGTGCATCGAGTTCGTCTCTTCGCGCGGCGACGTGCGGGAAGTGATCTGGCGGACCCGCGGCCGACCGCCGATGCGACGCGGGCCGATCGTGCTCGCTAGCGACATCACCCGCGGCGACTGGTACGCCCGCGAGCCGAGCCTGGAACAGCGGCTGGCGGACGGCTTCCACATGCTTAACGGAGGCATGCTCACGCGATGACCGAGAAGGCGATCCAGAACGCGATCCTCCGCGCCTTTGGCACGCGGGCTGACATGCGCCTCTGGCGGGCGAACACGGGCGTTGCCTTCGCAGGCTCGCCGAGTGGAGCCGGCCGGCGCGTGGTGCGCTTCGGAGTGCCCGGGCAGGCGGACCTGACGGGGATCCTGCCGGGCGGGCTGCGATTGGAGATCGAGGTCAAGCGTGACGGCCCGCGACCGGGACAGCTCTCGCCGGCCCAGGAGAACTACGGGGCGATGATTGAGCGGTTCGGCGGCGTCTATGTGCTGGCCCGGTCGGTCGAGGACGTCTGGGCGGCAATTGGAGAGCATTTGCGTGACCGGCGATGACCCGCTGCAACCCATCCTCGACAAGCTCGACGCGGTGCGCAAGACACCCAACGGGTTTGCCGCGCGCTGTCCCGCCCATGACGACACGCACGCGAGCCTGAGCGTCTCGCGCGGGACGGACGGGCGTGTGCTGCTGCACTGCCACGCCGGCTGCTCCCCCATGGCGGTCTGCCAGGCGATGGGGCTGCGGCTGGGCGATCTGTTCCCGCGAGCGAGCGAGCGGGCATTCCTCGCGCCCAAACGCATCGTCGCCACCTACGACTACCGCGACGCGGCGGGCAAGCTCCTCTTCCAGGTCGTGCGATTCGAGCCCAAGGCCTTTCGCCAGCGCCGGCCGGTGGATGCGCAGAGGGGCAATCCCACCCGGGGTTGGATCTGGAACCTCGAGGGCGTGCCGCGCGTGCTTTACCGGCTGCCGGAACTGCTCGCCGCGGCGCGGGAGCGATGGGTCTTCGTCGTCGAGGGCGAAAAGGACGCCGACCGACTGGCGTCGCTGGGCCTGATCGCCACGACCTGCCCGCAGGGGGCGGGCAAATGGTCCAAGTTGGCCGACGACTCAGCCCTGCAAGGCCGGCGCGTGGCGGTGATCCCGGACGGCGACGCCACAGGCCTGGCGCACGCTCAGGATGTCATCCGCCGACTGACGGGTAAGGCTGCTGAGTTGCGACTGATTCACCTGCCGGGTGGACACAAGGATGTCTCCGACTGGCTCGATGCCGGCGGGACGGTGCAGGAGCTGATGGCCCTGGTCGAGAAACCCGCCACCGCCCTGCCGCCACCCGCACCCCCCCTGTCGAATGCACCCCCGGAAGTGCCCCCGGATGCGCGCCTTCCGGGGGATCGGCCGACGATCCTCATCGACACCGAGGAGCACCGCGTCGTCGGCGAGGCGATCGCGGCCCTGACGGTCGACCCCGACGTCTATCAGCGTGGGGCGATTCTCGTGCGTGTCGTGCGCGATCCCACCCTCCAGCCACGTGACGGGATCGTCCGCTGCCAGGGTTCGCCGACAATCCAGTCGCTTCCGCCAGCCAATCTCCGCGAACGGCTCACGCGTCACGCCACGTTCGTCAAGGTCAACCGGCGAGGCGAGCAGTTGCCCGCCCACCCGGCGGCGTGGCTGGTCTCCGCCATCGACGCCCGGGGGGAGTGGCCGGGCATCCGCCCGCTCGTCGGCGTCAGCGATGCGCCAGTCCTGCGTCCCGACGGCAGCGTCTGGCAGACCCCCGGCTATGACGATGTCACCGGCGTGCTCTTTGAGCCCCAGGACGCCGCAGCCTATCCCGCGATCCACCGCGAGGCGGGCCAGGACGACGCCGAGGCGGCGGTGCAGGAACTGCTCGAGGCGGTCTGCGACTTCCCGTTCGAGTCGCCCGAGCACCAGGCGGCGTGGCTGGCGGCGCTGCTGACGCCGCTGGCGCGGTTCGCCTATGCCGGGCCGTCGCCGCTATTTCTCATCGACGCCAACATCCGCGGCGCCGGCAAGGGCCTGCTCGCCCAGACGATCGGGCGGATCGTCCTGGGGCGCGAGATGCCCGTCTCGAGCTACGCCCACGAGGCGGAGGAGATGCGCAAGAAGATCACCGCCATCGCCATCGCCGGCGATCGGATGATCCTGCTGGACAACCTCGAGGGCCTCTTCGGCAACGACGCCATCGACCGAGCCCTGACCAGCACCCGCTGGAAGGACCGGCTGCTGGGCAAGAGCGAGGAGGTCGAACTGCCCCTGATCCCCGCATGGTATGCCACGGGCAACAACGTGCAGGTGGCGGCGGACACGGCCCGGCGGATCATCCACATCCGCCTGGACGTGCTCGACGAGCATCCCGAGCACCGCAGCGGATTCCGCCACGCCAACCTGGCGGAGTGGATCCAGACACGCCGGCCGCGTCTGTTGACGGCGGCGCTGACGATCCTGTCGGCCTACCTGCGCCGGGGCACGCCGGCCCAGACGCTCACTCCGTTCGGGAGTTTCGAGGGCTGGTCCAGTGTGGTGCGCCAGGCGGTCGTCTGGTCGGGGCTGGCGGATCCGTGCGCCACGCGGGCCAGGCTGGCCGAGTCGGCGGACACGACGGCCGACGCGCTGGGCCAGCTCATCGGCGCCTGGCGCGAGATCGACCCGTTCGGCACGGGCATCGTCGTCTCGGACCTCTTGAGCAAGCTCTACCCCTCGCAGCACGACTACCAGCCGCGCGACGCCGCCGCGACGGCCATGCGGGCGGCACTGGAGAACCTCGTCGGCTGTCCACCGGGCCGGCCGCCAACGCCGCGCCAGGTCGGCAATCGGCTGCGCGGCTTTCGCCGGCGGGTGGTGCAGGGGGTGTTTCTGGACTTCAACCCCAGCGACGGCCGCAAGAACGGGGCCGTCTGGAAACTCATGGACGCGAGGTAGTGCAATGCATGCAGAAGTCGCAACCAAGACGGTGAGTCAGACTCACGCCCTCAAATCGCCCGTAGCTGACGACTTAGGAATCAGCGGTGAGTCCGGTGACTCTCATATCCCCCCCTCGCGCGTAAGAAGCAGGGAAGAGAGAAAGAAATATAGACCGGGGGCCGGAACACTCACCAGACCCGACAGACTCACCGCCCGGCCCTGGGCGGGACGTTGGCGCGTGGCGCGAACGTGGCCGGAGTCGCCCCGTCGGACGCCTCTCGCCGCCGACCGCCACACGGTCGAACGTCGCCCAACCCCGGCCGAGGCGCCGGTCATAGGTACTTCCCGCCGTCCGCGTCTTCCGACCCGCGGCGGGAACGACCGCCGTATGCGATTGATTCGCTCGCCAATGAAAAACCGCCCCGTCTGACCGGCTCACCCCCCTGCCACCACCCCCCCTACCGGAGAAGCCCATGACCGCCCCTTCCATGCAGATTGACCTCCGCCCGATCACGGATATCCAACCCTACGACCACAACCCGCGCGTCAACGACCAGGCCGTCGACGCGGTGGCTGCGTCGCTGCGCGCGTTCGGCTTTCGCCAGCCGATCGTGGTCGATGCCGACGGCGTGATCATCGCCGGCCACACGCGCTTCAAGGCGGCGCAAAAGCTCGGGCTGGAAAAGGTCCCCGTCCACGTCGCCCGCGACCTGACACCCGCCCAGGTGCGGGCCTATCGCATCGCGGACAATCAAACCGCCACGCTCGCGGAGTGGGATATGGAACTCCTGCCCGTCGAGCTCGGGCAGCTCGGCGATGAGGGATTCGACCTGTCGCTGCTCGGTTTCGACCAGGAGGCCCTGGCCAGGCTCATGGACCCGGGCGTAAAGGATGGACTGACCGATCCAGACGACATCCCTCAGCCGCCCGATGCCGCGACCACGCAGCCTGGAGACCTGTGGATCCTCGGCGAGCACAGGCTGCTCTGCGGCGATTCGAGCAAGCCGGCGGACGTGGATCGCCTGCTCGATGGTAAGCCGGTTCACCTGGTGAACACCGATCCGCCCTACAACGTCAAGGTCGAACCGCGTTCGAACAACGCCATCGCGGCGGGGTTGTCGTCGTTTGAATCCACGCATCATCAGAAGCTCGACGTCGAGCGCCATCCGAGCAAGGCCAAGCCGACGCAGAAGAAACTCCGGCCCAAGGACCGACCGCTGGCGAATGATTTCGTCAGCGACGAGCAGTTCGACCAGCTCCTCGACGCCTGGTTCGGCAATCTTTCGCGTGTGCTGCTGCCGGGGCGGGGCTTCTACATCTGGGGTGGATATGCCAACTGCGCCAACTATCCGCCCGTGCTCAAGAAGCATGAACTCTACTTCAGCCAGGCGGTGATCTGGGTGAAGGAGCACCCGGTGCTCACCCGCAAGGACTTCATGGGCAACCACGAGTGGTGCTTCTACGGCTGGCGCGAAGGGGCAGGCCATAAGTTCTACGGGCCCAACAACGCTACGGACGTCTGGAGCATCAAGAAGGTCAACCCTCAGTCGATGGTCCACCTCACCGAGAAGCCCGTCGAGTTGGCGGTGCGGGCGATGCAGTACTCGTCCCTGGCGGGGGAGAACGTACTGGACCTGTTTGGCGGCTCGGGTTCAACCCTCATCGCTGCTGAGCAGACGGGCCGGCGAGCGTACTTGATGGAACTCGACCCGCTCTACTGCGATGTGATCGTCCAGCGGTGGGAGCAGTTCACGGGGAAGAAGGCGGAGCGGATAGGCCTTGCGGCCACGGCTTGAGCGGCGGGGCACTGGTCAAGTCTGCTTTACCAGTGATGGCCGCTAGTCAAGTTTTCTTTACTAGCGAACGAGGTGCCTGATGCGGTTGTTGGCCGATTGCCATGACGATTCAGCGGTCCCGCTCCTGACCTGCCTGGCCGGGTTCCTGGTCAACCTGGCCTCGAATTGGCGTGAGAACCAAGGAGTGGCCGTCGCAGGTCACGTCGAAGGACGTCTCCGCGGTGGCTCCGATGCCCTTCAGGAGGGATTCATCAAGGATCAGGCGATACTCGTCGTTGTGCCGGACCAGGTAAGTGAGCATGGGCGATATCTCCGTGACCTAAGCCAAGGGGCGGTGCCCCGCCGCGCTCATGTGAACAGGTCAATCGGCCAATCCACGCGCG
>JADZET010000033.1 GCA_020850375.1 Phycisphaeraceae bacterium
AGAAGGGCCACCTCCCCCTGATCGAGCTCCTGCTCGCCAAGGGCGCCGACGTCAACGCCAAGAACCGCTACAACAAGACCGCCCTCGAGCGCGCCCAGGCCCGCAACCAGACCGCCGCCGCCGAACTCCTCCTCGCCAAGGGCGCCGTCCCCGAAGTCAAAAAGAAGAAGCTCGACGACGACGCCACCCGTCCCAACGCCAGCCTGGGCAAGGGCCGTCAGAACTTCGGCGCCCCGACCGGCCCCGGCCGCGGCCCCGCGGGCGGGGGCGGCCACGGCCACTCCTCCACCGGCCAGCGCCGACCCGACGGCGGCGGCAAATCCGGCTCCAGCGGCGGCTAATCCCCCCGGGAAATATTTCCCACCCACAACGCGTGATCCCCACAAAAACAAGCCCAGGCATCTTCCGGGGTGCCATGCCTGGGTTCTTTTTCTATCTCACCCCTTCGTCCTCGCCGCCCCCTCCATCACCCCTTCCGGCATCGGCACCTCTCTCCCATACAGCACCCCGCCGCTGAAATACCGCACCAGCGTGTTCCACGCATGCCTCGGCTCCGTCCACGTCAGATGCACCATCCCCCAGCAATGCCTGCACGCCAGCGTCCGTCTCCCCCACGCCTCCTCCACCTCCACCCCCAACGGGTTCTCTGCCCCCATCGCCTTGCCCACCGTCCACACCGGCACAGGCATGTACAGCGTGTGACTCCGCCTCCCGCACCTCACGAAATTCCCCTCCTCATCCATCCGGCCCGGGCATTCCCACTGCCACCCCCGAAACACCAGTTTGCCCCTGCGCGTCCTCCAGACCCGCCACCGCCTGATCTCCTGCTCATACTCCTCCGGCACATGCTCCCACCGGCTCGTCCACCCCGACCCCCAAACCCGCTCCGGCCCTTGCGCATGATTAAACCCCGGGTCCATCCGCCCACGCCGCCAAACGACCGGCACAGGCCTGCCCCCGTGCCCCAGCGTCGATGCCGGCACATACCTCACCTCAAACTTCCCCCTCCGGACCCACGCCTCCACCATCATCTTGTCCACCCCCAGCATCGTCGCCGCCTCATACCACGGCACCCCCGGCCAGGGGATCTCCACCGGCTTGCACAGCTTCCGGATCAGGTACCCCGACACCACCACCAATTCCCCCTCCCACGCCTCCTCGTCGATCTGCTCCCCCTCCGGCAACAGCACCGCGTTCCACCCCGTGATCCGATGATCCGACGCCCGCACCGCCAGACAGCACGCCCGCGGCACCCCCCGCATCTCCTTGCGACCCAGCCGCCTCCGCCGCCTCGCCAGCTTCTTCGGATTCGACTTGAGCATCTCGCAAACCCGCCCCCACGCCTCAAACAACGCCCGATCGATCGCGTCCATAAGCCCCCCGCGCCTCCTCACCCTATCCCGCCCCCGTCACCCCCATGCGCACAACACCCCAACCTCTGCCAAGCCCAGGCATTGCCATGCCTGGGTCCGAAATGATTCACCCCTTCCCCCTCTCCACCACCACCGCCCCCTCGCGAGCATGCTTCCTGATATACCCCACCACCGCTTTCCCATGCCCCTGATCCGTAATCGCCACCACCCTCCCGCGCACTCCCCAGATCCCGCCACCCTCAACACTCAATCCAGCCCTCCGCAGCTCATGCGAAGCATGCTTCTTCGCCAACCCCACCACGCGCCGAATCCACGCATACTCACTTTCCCTCGTCTTCCGTCGCCCCCCAGGCATGGCAATGCCTGGGCTTGTTTCAAGCCTTTCAAACCCCACGAACAGGTGTGCATGGGTTCTCCCCACCGCCACAATGCGGACGATGACTCCGAGCGACTCGAGCAATGACACCATCGCCGTGCAGACGACCTCTTGTCGCTGCCTATCAAGCACCACCTCATCCCGCTTCATCGCCCCCGCCGCCTCTTGGAGGCGTTCCGCATACACCCCCTTAGGTGGCGGCTTGCGGTAATCCCCCTCGACATGTTCCCGATGATGCCGAGTCCGAAACCCCCGCTCATCCCCCGGCAGCCACGCCCCATACGTGGTCAAGACACAGTGGTACCACCCGCGCCAGCCCTTCATGCCCCCCATGCTACCCCCGCCGCCCCTCCAAACAACCCCCCGCGTCCGCCCCACCCCCTCTGCCAAGCCCAGGCATTGCCATGCCTGGGGGCTGTGAGTTCAATTCATCGATGCCTCTGCCGCCTCCGCTCACCAACCCGCCCCCACCCCTCAAACAACGCCCGATCAATCGCGTCCATATCTCCCCGCACCCCCTCACCCTACCCCACCCCCGTCACCCCATGCCCACAACCCCCCAACCTCTGCCAAGCCCAGGCATTGCCATGCCTGGGTGGCTGCGGACTCAGAACCATCGGGGTCCCCGTGGTGTTTGCTCACAACCCCTCCCCCACGCCTCAAACATCGCCCGGTTGATCGCGCCCATCCCCCCATCCCTCCCTCACCCTATCCTGCCCTTGTCTCCAAATTATGCACAACACCATATGTTTTACTAAGCCCATCAGCCATTTATCACGTACAAACCGAATTCTCTTGCTCGACTCGCGACCAAGCTAGTTGTATCTAATACGCCAAGAACGAAGTGCGACCTTAAAACGGTATCCGTATGATGAATTCGTTCCGGTAAAGAATAGATAAACATAAAATGGTTGATCGGTAAACCTACTTAAGACGTGCTCACTGTACAATGTGTCACCGGAAGCGACATAATACCCTGACGAAAAGACAGGCAGCAGCGATACTTCGGCCGTGAAAGCTCCTCGCTCATGATTGGTGCGAGAAGATGATATAATGTCATCCCGATAGGCTGGCAATACAACATCCAATGAAGATCTGATCGCAGACAAAGGAGGTACCGCAACGGTTTGATTGTAAGGGCGAGGGCTAGGGTATAAGGCCTCTGGAGGACGAAGCTCAGTTGGGTAAGCGATCGACTCTTTGTCCAGTAGACAGCACTTTTCCCCGTCGAGTACAAGTGTGTCTGTCGACAAATTTAGAACATCAAATCTTATACCATACGGGCTAGGGTGAAACTCAATACGAATAAGTCCGTCCTGGTAGTCTGCATCACCGTCTAGCTTCCTGCGTGCGTATAGGTCTGCACTGCCAAAACGATCTACTGTTATTATTCTGTACTCGCCATCCATCGAAAATTGAATAAATTCAGCATTGGTTTTTTCTTGAGATGTCATGAACTGCGGCGCATAAATAACCACATCTTTAGACCGCAGGTCGCTGGTTCTGATGGCGCACGATGTGCTTATTAAGCAGAAGGCACAAAAGGCACTAATACACGCCTTCTGCACAAACAATCGACACTTTTCCCGGAGCATCTGTCTGTTCCTCTAAATAAAACCGTAGGGTATATCTCGTATGAGCAGGAAATGTTAACTTGGACAATGTGATGTCCTGTCGTCCATGCAAATACGTGTCGTTTGATATGATTGAACCATTGCACATGAAGCTATCAGTTGGGATAGTGTGACCGACAATAGGAGAACTAAAGTGAAGTGTGATATGGCAATCATGAGCGGGAGCCCTTCCATGGTTCTCCACATACAGGATCCAGAATTGGCGTGTCTTATCTGCCGGTGACCATCTATAAGACATGTTCGGTGAGTTAATCCACAGGCTATAATGAGTCATTACGAGGCCAGAAATAACAGCAGCCATCACACTAGTAGCGATCGTTATGGCGATCTTCTTGAGCCTTTTTCGGCGAGCTATCATAAGAAAAGTATATTTCATTTGTGTCATTGATGGCAATGTCATGTTCTGCTTATACGTAAAAAAAGCCGATGCGGGTGATGCCCGCATCGGCCGTAATGTATCAGTCGTTGTGATTTATGCACTGGCCATGAAGGTCAGACTTGGTCGTGGGTGTTTCTGTATTTGTGTGCCAGTGTATTGTGTAATTGCTTCTCATGTTCAATAATCCATATCATCCATCCCGCCCGCCGGCGCCGCGTCCTTCTTCTTCTCCTTGATCTCGGTCACGACCGCGTCCGTCGTCAGCAGCAGCCCGGCAATCGACGCCGCGTTCTGCAGCGCGATGCGTTCGACCTTCGTCGGGACGATCACGCCCATCTTGACCAGGTCGCCGTACTCGTGCGTCAGGGCGTTAAAGCCATAGTTGATGTCCTTCGACGCCTCGACGTTCGCCGCCACCACCGCGCCGTCCAGGCCCGTGTTCTGCGCGATCTGCTTGATCGGGGCCGACACCGCACGACGGACGATCTCCATGCCGACCTTCTCGTCGCCCTGGAGGTTGAGCTTGTCCAGCGCCCGCCGAGCCCGCAGGATCGCCACGCCGCCGCCCGGCAGGATGCCCTCCTGCACCGCGGCCCGGCAGGCATGCATCGCGTCCTCGACGCGGGCCTTCTTCTCCTTCATCTCCGCCTCGGTGGCCGCGCCGACGTTGATCTGCGCCACGCCGCCGGAGAGCTTGGCCAGGCGTTCCTGGAGCTTCTCGCGGTCGTACTCGCTCGTCGTCCGGTCGATCTCGCTCTTGATCGCCTCGATCCGGCCCTTGATGTCCGCCGTCTTGCCCGCGCCCTCGATCAGCGTGGTGTTCTCCTTGTCCACGACGATCTTCTTGGCCCGGCCGAGGTCCGCCAGCTCGACCTTCTCGAGGTCGATGCCGAGCTCCTCCATGATCGCCCGCCCGCCGGTCAGGACGGCAATATCCTCGAGCATCGACTTGCGCCGATCCCCGAAGCCCGGCGCCTTGACCGCACAGACCTTCAGCACGCCGCGCAGCTTGTTCACCACGAGCGTGGCCAACGCCTCGCCCTCGATGTCCTCAGCCACGATCAAGAGCGCCCGCCCGCTCTCAGCGATCTTGCCCAGCACCGGGATCATGTCCTTGGCGCTGCTGAGCTTCTTCTCATGGATCAGCACATACGCGTCCTCGAGCACCGCCTCCATCTTCGTCGCGTCGGTGACGAAGTGCGGGCTCATGTACCCCTTGTCGAACTGCATGCCCTCGACGAGTTCCACAGCCGTCTCGAGGCTCTTGCCCTCTTCGACGGTGATCACGCCGTCCTTGCCCACCTTGTCCATCGCGTCGGCAATGATCTGCCCGATCTGCGCATCCTGATTGGCCGCGCAGGTCCCGACCTGAGCGATCTCCGTCGAGCTCTTAATAGGCTTGGACATGGCCTTAAGCTCATCGACGATCGACGCGACCGCTTTGTCCAGCCCGCGTTTGATGGCATTGGCGTTGGCGCCGGCCGTGATGTTCTTGAGGCCCTCAGCGAAGATCGAGTCCGCATAGATCGTGGCCGTCGTCGTCCCGTCGCCGGCGTCCTTGCTGGACTTGCTCGCGACCTCCTTGACCATCTGGGCCCCGATGTTCTCGATGGGGTCCTCGACCTCGATCTCCTTGGCCACCGTCACGCCGTCCTTGGTGACCGTCGGCGAGCCGAAGGACTTCTCGATGATGACCACCCGCCCGGACGGCCCGAGCGTGGTGCGGACAGCCTTAGCCAGCTTCGAGACGCCGCGGCGGATAGCCTCACGCGCGTCAGCGTCGAACTTGATCGTTTTTGCAGCCATGATGCGATGCTCCGTGAAAAGTAAGGCGTGAAAAATTCAATTAGGAACGATGCCCCTTGACGCACGCGATCAGCCCCAGCCGACCACGCAGCCCGCTCCTCGCGGGCTCCTCGCGGGCTCCTCGCGGACCTCTCGCGGGTCCCCGCGTCACCCGATCACCCGATAACGCCGAGGATGTCGTCCTCGGAAATAATCAGCAGCTCCTGATCGTCGACCTTGATCTCCGTCCCGCCCCACTTCGAGAGCAGGATGCGGTCGCCGACCTTGACCTGGAACTTCGCCCGCTGCCCATTGTCCAGCAGCTTCCCATCCCCGATCGCCAGCACCTCGGCCTCCTGGGGCTTCTCCTTGGCGGCCTCGGGCAGGAAGATGCCGGTCTTCGTCTTCGTCTCAGCCTCAGCGCGCTTGACGAGGACCTTGTCGCCGAGGGGCTTGATGCGAGTCTTGGTGGCGGTTGCGGTGGCCATGTCTGTCTTCTCCTTTGAGTGATGCAGGTTGGTTTGTCAATTAAGTGGTAGTGAACAGGCTCCCCTATGCCCAGGGGGCCAAACTTCCGGGGGGGGGTTATTGGGGCCAGCGGTCCTGGTAGGCCTTCTCGACGAGGCGCTTGAAGACGGCGAGGAGCTGCTCGACCTCGACGGGTTTGTCCAGGACGGTAAAGGCGCCACGCTTGAGGGCGTCGAGGAGCTCGCGCTGGCCCTGGCGGGGGTCGCCGGCGGGGCTGCGGAGCAGGACGACGGGGGGACGGTTCTGAAGGCGGAGCAGGAGTTCGAGGAGCCAGACGCCGGGTTGAGGCGTGGGGGTGGAGTCGGGGCTGAGCCGGCGGGGGGTGGCCAGGTCGATGACAGCCGCGTGGATCGGGCGCGTCTGGACGAATTCGATGGCTTCCTGGCCGCAGCGGGCGACGAAAGCGACGACGCCCTGAGGCTCGAGCAGGCGGGGGAGCTGCTGCGTCCAGTGCTCGGGGGCGTGGTCGCGGTCCTGGGTCAGCAGGACATGGAAGCGTCCGCGAGCGGAACCCGACGATGAGCCGGGGGCGCCGTCTGGACGGGGGGTCCAGGGGTGGCCGAAGGCGTCGGGTTGGGGGCGGACGTTGACCATGGGGATAGAACAGCTCCAGAGGTGGAAGTGCAAGGGCAGTGCCTGGATCAAGCTGGGGCTACGATCCGTGATTGTGTTTTAAGACAATTAAGATCAATTATTTACGTATACCGAGGCGTCGGTGGATAGACTTGATCCACACCCCGCTAGCTGCCAGGGTTTGGCGGGGGGTGGGGGATGTTGTGTCGAATTGGCAGGGGATCGGAGGCTTAGACGAGGGTGGCGTCGAGGCTCTGGGCGAGGATGTCGGCCATGGCCTGAAGGTCGGCGGGGGGGGTGTTCAGGGGGGGGAAGAGGTACATGGTGTCGCCCAAGGGGCGGAGCAGGGCGCCGCGGCGGACGGCTTCCTGATAGACGCGGTAGCCGGTGCGATCCTTGGAAGGCAAGGGCGTCCCGGGCCGGTGGGGGTCGGTGATGTCGACGGCGGCGACCATGCCCAGCCCCCGGAAGTTGCGCAGGTAGGGGTGGGTGTCGCCGAGGCGGCGCAGGGCGGCGTGCAGGATCGGGGCGTGGGCGGCGACCTGGGCGATGACCTGCTCGTCGACGAAGACGTCGAGCACGGCGTTGGCCACCGCGACGGCCAGGGCGTGGCCGGTGTAGGTGTTCGAGTGCAGGAAGGCTCTGCGCGAGTGGTAGTCGGCGTCGAAGAGGTCGTACACAGCGTCGGTCGTCAGCACAGCCGAGAGCGGCGTGACGCCGGCGGTCAGGCCCTTGGACAAGCAGATGAAGTCGGGACGGCAAGCATCACCGGCCCATTCCCCGGCGAGCATCTTGCCGCAGCGGCCGAAACCCGCGGCGATCTCGTCGGCGATCAGGTAGACGTCATGCTCGCCGGCCCATCGCTGGAAGCGGCGCAGCAGGTCCGGGCTGTAGAGCTGCATCCCGCCGGCCGCCTGGAGGACGGGTTCGTAAATGATCGCCGCGAGGGTGTCGGCGTGGGGGGCGAGCTGGGCCTCGATGGCGGGCCACTCAGGCGTGGCGTCGAGCCAGCGGGGGTCGTCGGGGCCCGTGCGGTAGGCAAGGCCCGTGAGGGTGACGACGGGGAACATCAAGGGGCGATAGGGATCGCTGTACAGGCCCAGGTCACCGACGGAGAGCGTGCCGACGGTCTCGCCGTGGTAGGCGTTCTGGAGGCAGGCGAAGTGTGTGCGTCGTGATTGCCCCCGTTGAGCCTGGGCCTGCAACGCCATCTTGACGGCGATCTCGACGGCGGTCGAACCGTTGTCTGCCAGGAAGACCTTGCCGAAATAGCCCGGGGTCTTGCCGGGTGGGGCGGAGGGTCCCCACCCTTCCGGGGGCAGGCCGTTGGCCATGGCGAGCAGACGTTCGCAGAGGCGGACGACCGGCTCATTGGTCGTGTTGGCAAGGATGACGTGTTCGAAGGCGCGGGCCTGCTGCTGCAGGGCGGCGAGCAGGCGGGGGTGGCCATGCCCTAAAGCCTTGCACCACCAGCTCGAGATGGCGTCAAGGATTTCGCGGCCGTCGGCGAGGGTCAGGCGCGAGCCCCTGGCGGCGACGACATGCAGGGGCGGGAAGTCGCGGTAATCGCGCATCTGGCTGCAGGGGTGCCAGAGGACGGCCAGGTCGCGATCGATCAGGGGGGGGGGCATGGAAGGTCAGGATAAGTCACGCGGGCGGGTTGGTCACGGGGGCGGGCGGCTGGCCTGGGCGATCGCCGTCTTTTATACTTCGGTGTTCCCGCTCGCTTTTTCTGGGCGAGCTTGGTTTCGGGTGCACGACAACCTCTGTTCCTGGAGTCTCCGCCATGCCCAACTACACGACCACGGACATCCGCAACGTCGCCCTACTTGGCCCCGGCGGCTCGGGGAAGACGAGCCTGGCGGAGGCCCTGCTCCGTGAAGCCGGGGCGATCCACTCGCTGGGACAGGTCGAGAAGGGCAACACGGTCAGCGACTGCACGGATGAGGAAAAGGCCCACGGGCACAGCCTCTTCTCCTCGGTCCTGCACCTGAGCCATCAGGGCAGGCAGATCAACCTGATCGACACCC
>JADZET010000034.1 GCA_020850375.1 Phycisphaeraceae bacterium
AGAGCGGGGGCTTGACCGGTCCGGCCAGATCGCTATCGTGACCCTGCTTCGGGCGATTAGCTCAGTTGGCTAGAGCGCACGGATCACACCCGTGAGGTCACAGGTTCAAGTCCTGTATCGCCCACTTCGATAACTCCCGCTGAGTCCGCCCGTTGCGGACACCCGCCTGCCAGGCGGTGCGGCTTTTGGACGCAAAACCGCGCGGTGTCACACCGCGCAACGCCCCAAGGACGCCCCGACCATGGCCCGAAAAGTCCCCTCCTACCGCGTTCGTGAAGGCTACAACCAGGCGATCGTCACCCTCACCGATGCCGACACCGGCAGGCAGCGTGACTATTGGCTCGGCCCCGCCGACTCGCCCGAGAGCCAGCAGCGCTACCACCACTCCTGGCCGAGTGGGAGGCCGGCGACCGCCGCCTGCCCGACCCGCCTGTGGATAACACCGACCCGGCCGCAGGCGTGACCGTCAGCGAGATCCTCCGCCCCTACTGGCGATGGGCCACCGCCACCTACAGCCCGTCGGAGATCAGCAGCATCAGCGGTCCAACTGGAGTGGATGTGTCATGAGCTCGCCGGCACCAGTGCGGAAGCCTGGGTGGACGCATCGAAGCCGGCGGGCATCAGGAGCTCGTAATCCACGATCGCCCAAACCACCTGATCGTGGCGCGTCAGAGCGCCTGGGCCGCAGCTGGAGGGCCGGACGATGACGTGGCGAGGCTTGTGGTCGAGCACGACCCAGCCGGCGCCCAGCAGCGTGTCGCGCGTCAGGACCGTCAAGCGCTCGACCTGGGCCGCATCCAGCAGTCCCTGCTTCGCGGCCTCCACGGCGTCGAGCCCGTCGATCCAGTGGTAGAGCAGCACGTAGATCCGCTCCCAGCTGTAGTCCAGACGTTGGTCCGGCGGAAGATGGGCCTGGCTCGCGAGCAGCCGGGCGCTGTACATGTGCTGCAGGTAAGGTTTGCGTCCGAGTTCCCAGTCAAGATGACGTGTCGCCGGCGAAAAGATCGCCAGTGGGCGTTTCGTGCGAATCCGCGAACCCGCGGCCTGTCGAAGCCGCATGAGGTTGCCAAACTCCTCGAACGGCGAAAGGAACTCCGCCCCGGCGAATCGCTGCCGGAGCACTGGATCGGCGATCACCGTAGGGTCGACGCTGGTGACCAAGGCATCCTGGCCAAAGCGGCAGAACTTGACGACCAGGGCGAAATCGTCGTCGCGAGGGTGCTCGACGGGCACCCGGTAGACCGCGCCGGTCGCCCCCGCCAGGGCCCGGCCGACACGGCTGAAACGCTCGCCCACAAACCAGCGGCCGGGCACGAGGCATTCGATCAGAGGCCAGCCCGATCGGGTCACGAACAAGTCGCCCGACTGCAGCCCGCGCAGGTGGACGTAATCGACATCAAACAGGCGCACGCGGTGCCGGGCGGGCACGAGGTCGAAGGCCGGCTTGCGGCCGCGGCTGAAGGTCCAGTCGTAGGCCTCCATGCGGTCTAGTCTCCATCCTGCTCGAACACGGGCAGATCCAGGAGCGATTCGTATTCCTCCAAGCTGCCGCCCGCCAGGCAGCATTCGATGATCCTGCGGCCCGTAGGCAGGAGGTCCGGGACGAGGAACTGCCTGAGCTCCTGATCGAAGAACTCCTTGAGGATCGCGGCGCCACGGTCATAGGCCGCCTGCCCGACCTCGGGCTGCTGATCGACCTCGAAGAACCAGGGACTGATGGTGCTGCCCTCGACGACCAGCACGCCGGGCGTGTACCCCAGCAGCGGGCAGCGAGAGGGCTTCATGCTCTGCCTTCGGAAACGGGCGCCACCGCGACGCGCCAGGTACTCCCGCGTGATCCACTGCGGCATGAACCCGACCTCCCAGCATCCGACATGCTGGTTGGGGCACAGGACATAGCGGACCCTGGGCGTCTCGATGATCTGGTTGAGCAGGAGGTTGGCGTGGTCGATGCGTCGTCCGGTGGCGAACGGCCAGTAGGAGCCGACGCCCTCGGAGGACATCCCCTCGGTCTTGACGATGCTGGGGTTGGCGTGCCCGCGGGGCGCGACCAGCCGCCACAGCCACGCCAAGGCCGGGGGAAGCAGATGGAAGATGCCCAGGATGCCGTAGCTGGGCTCCTGGCTCGTGCAGGGCGGGGTGCGGATACCGAAGCTGCGAACGTCAACGTCCACCGCTCCGTGATGGACGTTCGGCACGATCTCACGGGGCAGAACGACCCGTGGATTGGGGCAGGGCTTGCCCGGCGAATCGTGGATGTGCTCCCAGATCAGCGCGGTGGCTCCGGGATGGGCTTGGATGCTCAGGAACAGCAGCGGCATGGAGGGGCGAATCGTCAGGCTCTCGAGGTGCGGGTCGACGCCGTACTTGGTGATGTGGTTGACCCGCACGAACCACGACTGCTCGGCATCCATGAGCGTGAGTTTGCCGCGGCCCTTCTCGAGGCTGGGGTGGCACAGGGCCATGTCGTCGGTCACGGGGTGCAGCGAACAGGCCCGCGGCAGGACCAACCGGCGAACGTCCGCGTTGACCAGGTTGCGCCCGATCAGCAGCGAGCCGTCGGGCTGCCGCTGGACATGTTCGAGCATCTCGCTCTTGCCGCCGCCGCTGGCGCCCTCGTGGGAGATGACGATCCGGTTGTCGTAGGGGGTCACGACCTGGACCGTCGAGCAGTGCATCGTGACCCACTTCTCGGCCTCACCGATGTTCAGCAGCACGCCGTAGATGCCCTTCTTGGCGCTAGGGCCGGGGTATAGGTTGTAGCTGAACAGCTCGTGCATGCCCTCGAGCCGGTTGTGGACGACCACCTGCTTGCCGTCGAAATGGGTGTGGCGGAAAGTCGGAGCCACGTAGATGATCGCGCGCGGGGCGAAGTCGGGCGGGATCTCGTCGCGGCGGAGGATGCCCTGGAGCAGGGCCAGCCCGAGAGCGAAGAAGCCGCAGTTGGCTGGCGCAATCACCAACGCGTGGGTGCCCGTGCCGCCCTGCCCCGCGTAGAACGGGAAAGCGGCCAGCGGCTGCGATGCGAGCCAGTCAAGGGTCTGCCGGCGCACGGAGTCAAACTCCGTTCCAAACCGCTCCCGATAGGTCGGCTTGTCGGTCGGCCGGTTGTCGCCGATGACCATGCAGTCCGGGTCGCGCCGCCGCATGTAGGGTTCAAGGTAGTTTGCGGCGATGCCGTTGTTGACGCGGCACACCCGCGCCTCGACGAAGCGTCCCTTGCCCGGGACGTCGAATGCGACCTCATGCCAGCCGTTGACGGCGTCGCGTACGGACAACTCGACCAGTTCATCCGCGCTCTGCGCGACGATCACGGAAGGCGCGGCGTTGAGCAAGTCGGCGGTCTCCTTTGGCACGGGGAAGGGCAGGTGCCGACAGACCAACAACTCGGAGGGCGCATCTTCTGTTCGTTGCATCGTGGTCTCGCTTTTTATGTTGTAGCGGCGAGGCGCCCATGGCCACGTCATCTTGCCATAGGGGCCTGACGCAATGCCCGGGTGGCATGTTAGGCGTGGCCGGACCCGTCCGCTGCGCAGCAGCCGCACTGATAGCGCATTATATGTGGTCAAGAAACGCTGCTTTTGTTATGCTGTCGTGTGATGCCACGGATCATTCGCCACGCGCTGTATGACAAGGTGTCCCGCCTGCGGGAACTGCGGCAGTTCTGCGGTGATTTTGAGCTGGCGACGGGGCTGCGCCTGAGCTTCGTCGATGACCACGGAGAACACCCGGCCGGGAGGAGCGGGATGCCTCCGCTCTGCCGGGCTGTTCAGTCCTCCCAGGCCGGTCATCGGCTGTGTCGACTGGCCCGGTCCCGACTTCTTGCCGCCGCGAAGCACAAGCCGGCGTGCGTGACCTGCGACGCGGGCCTGGTCGAGACGGCCGTGCCCGTCCGCGTCAGCGGGATCGTCGTCGGGTATCTGCAGATCGCCGGCATCGCCTCGCGCGACCGCCATGGCCGGTCGGAGACCCGGCGGATCGAGCGTCTGCTTCGCGAGGCCGGGGTTCCAGGCTCGCGGGCGGTTGTGGAGCGCGGCCGCGCCGCAACGCGTGTCGTGTCGCCCCCGTCGCTGGCGGCGCATCTGCGCATCCTCGACATGGCGGCCCGGCAGGTCGCCATGAAGATGACCGCCCACCTCGCCGCCCCGACCGCCTCGCTGCCCCGGCTAGTTGATCGAGCCTGCAAGTCCATCCGCCGCCGGGCCCTGGCCGAGGACCTGCATCTCGGCGACGTGGCGCGTGAATGCGGCGTCAGCAACAGCCATCTCTCTCGCGTCTTTCATCACACGACGGGGTTGACGTTCCGCGAGTACATCGCCCGCTGCCGAGCCGAGCAGGCGCAGCAGCTATTGCTCACGGGCAATCGACCAATCACCCAGATCGCCTTCGATTCCGGCTTCCGGTCGCTCTCCCAGTTCAACCGCGTATTCAAGAGGGTGTATGGTCGATCGCCACGCCAGACGCGCGACGATCCGGCCAGCACCGCGCCCAGCGCGGCGTGGCGAGGTGACACCGCGCAACAGGGCGAAATGGGCCGAAAACCGACGAAAATACAGGCAAACCATGCAATCGCGAACGTTTGAGCGTACCGTGGTTTGCGCGTCATAAGGGTCGCCGGCGGGCGAATCACACCCGTGAGGTCACAGGTTCAAGTCCTGTATCGCCCACTTTCCTCTTGCTGGTTTTTTCGACTCTCGGTGGTAGCTGCTATCCGGCAGTGATGACCGTACCGA
>JADZET010000035.1 GCA_020850375.1 Phycisphaeraceae bacterium
ATGAGTCGCACGCAGATGATTGTGTTCGCGGTGGTCGTGATCTTCTTGACCGTGCTCCTGGCCGCCTGTGCCGGGTTCGACATGGGTGACGTCGTCAAGGTCCGCACGCCCAACGCCATCCAGCAGACGGTCGGGTTGCCGGCCACGACGTCGCTCAACGAGGCCGAGAACGAGTACCAGGGCTGGCTCAGCGACGTGCAACGCACGGGCTCGCAGTGGAAAGCCAACATCGACAAGGCCAACGCCATCCGGGCGACGTTCAATCAGCTCACGCTCTCCGCCCTGGATGAAATCGGCCCGACGCTGGCCGGCGTGCCCGTGCTCGGCCCCGTCCTGCCCGCGGCCACGGGGATCCTCGGGCTGTTTTTCGGTGTGTCCAAGCTGCGGAAGGAGAAGGAGGACTCGTACAACGCGGGGTTGGAGAAGGGCAAGGAGATGAGTGCAGCCAGCCCCTAGCTTGGCTGGTTGTCCTTGGAGAACTGCCACAGGGCCCGGTCCAGCGTCCGCATGTCCACGCCGTGCGTCTGGGCCAGGCCCCGGCAGATCAGAACGTAGTCCCACCAGAACTCGAAACTGTAATTGCGCGGCTGTTCGATGCTCAGCGACCAGAGTGCCCGGAAGTCCAGCAGTGGGTAGGGATCGCGATGGCCGACGTGGAGCAGCGCGGATGCTGTGGGCCATTCCACACCATAGAGGCAACAAAGGATCTCGATGCGAAGACGTTCAACCCGAGTTGAGAAGGCCAGGCGTGTGGCCTCGATCACCTCCTCGTCGGTGTTCTTCTTGCAGGCCTTGCCGGAGCGTGCCGACTTCCACCTGCAGATGGCGAGGAACTCCTCGAGGTCGTAGTAGCCGTGAGTCCGGGCCTGCTCGCCACACGCAATCGCTCTTACCTCACGCGGATCGTCCGCGTCGTATCCGCTGGCGATTGCTCGGATCTGACCCGCGTCGAACCGCATCTGCCATGGAATCATGCTGACCTCCTGACGGCTGGAGTATAAACCCATGGCCACCACACAAGCCATCCGCGCCGGGCGGGCCTACGTCGAGCTTTTTGCCGACTCGAGCAAGCTCATCCGTGGATTGCGCCTGGCCCAGGCCAAGATCGAGGCTTTTGGGAAGACGGTCCGGAGCCTGGGGCTGAAGATGGCGGCCCTGGGCGCGGCGATGGTGGCGCCGATGCTGGCGGCGACGAAGGTCTTTGCCGGCATGGGTGACGACCTGGCCAAGATGAGTGCCCGCACGGGGGTGAGTGTCGAGTCCCTCAGCGAATTGGGCTTCGCGGCTGAATTGTCGGGCATGAGCCTGGAGGACCTCGAGACGTCGCTCCGCAAGATGCAAAAGACACTCGTCGAGGCGGCCTCGGGCTCGACTGGGGCGGTCGATGCTCTGGCCAAGCTGGGATTGACGGCTGAGGATCTCCAGGGCCTCTCGCCGGATGAGCAACTAAAGCGCATCGCCGATCGTCTGGCGGATATTCGTGACCCAGCCCTCCGCGCGGCGTTGGCGATGGAAGTGTTCGGCAAGACGGGCACCAAGCTCCTGCCCCTGATGGCCGATGGTGCGGCGGGCATCGAGACCCTGCAACGTCAGGCACGCGAATTGGGACTGACGATCTCCACGCAGGATGCCAAGACGGCGGAGCGGTTTGCCGACACGCTCGAAGTGCTCTGGAAGGTCTTAAAGCAGAACGTCTTCGTCATTGGCTCAGCCCTGGTGCCGCTCCTATCGAAGGTGGCCGAGAGGGTGACCCAAGCGGCGGTGGGCGCGACGGCGTGGATCCGGCAGAACAAGGGCTTGGTCGTCAGCACGTTTGCGGTGGCCGTGGGTGTCACGGCGGCCGGGGCAGCGATGGTGGCGGCGGGCTATGCGATCACCGGCTTAGGCAAGGCGATCGGCGTGCTGGCCACGATCCTGACGGGTGTCGGCTCCGTGCTGAATCTGGTCATGGCAGGATTGGTCGCGATGATCTCGCCCATTGGCCTGGTCATCACGGCTGTCACGGCCCTGGGCGTGGCGATCCTCTACAGCAGCGGAGCGGGTGGCAAGGCACTGGCCTGGCTCGGCGAGCGATTCGCCACGCTCAAGAGCGACGCCCTCACTACGTTCCAGGGGATCGCCGACGCCCTGGCAGCAGGTGATGTCTCCTTGGCGGCCAAGGTCCTGTGGCTGGGCCTGAAGATGGAGTGGACGCGGGGGATTAGCTTCCTCGAATCCGCCTGGCTGGACTTCCGGGGGACGTTCGTCAGCATCGGTGTCGACGCCTGGCATGGCTTGCTCGCCGCCGCGGAGATTGCCTGGCATGGCCTGACGGTCGGCTGGATCGAGACGGTCGACGCTCTGGCCCAGAGCTGGACCTGGTTCACGACGGTGGTGCAGGAAGCCTGGGCGTGGGTGGGTAAGGAGCTCACGCGGACGTGGAATATGCTCAAGGGCCTGTTCGATTCGACCTTCGACACCGACACGGCCAACGCCGCAGCGAATCGCTACTACCAACAGAAGAAGAACCAGCTCGAGGACGAGGCCGGCCAGACCATCGCTCAGCGCGAGCTCGACCGGCAGCGTAAGCGTGAAGAGGCCCAGCGCCACCACGACCAGACGATGATCGGCATCGGCCAAGAGAACATCGACGCCCACAAAGAGCTCGACGCCGAGTACGCCCGCCGGTTGGCCGAGAATGAGCGGGAACTCGAACAGGCTCGCAAGGCCTGGCAAGACGCGGTGGAAGAAGCGAAGAAGCGACGGGAGGCGGGGGGCGAGTCACCGGCGGATGCTTCCGGGGGGGATCTGGCCTCGCGCGTCCGCGCTTCCGTGTCCGACATGGGCGACCTTCTGGCCGACTTCAAGGCCCGCACCATCGACGTGGCCGGCACGTTCAACGCCGACGCCATCCTGGGCCTGCAATCCGACAGCGGCATGGCCGAGCGCACCGCCACAGCCACCGAGCAGACCGCCCGCAACACCGCCCGCCTGGCGAGTCAAGCCTCGCGCGGTGGACTGACCTTTGCCTAAGCACGTTCCGCCGGGGATCTAGCCATGCCCGTGACCGTCGAAGAGCGCTATCAGAGCCGGACCGTCAGCGGTGACGAGGCACAATTGATCTACCTCGTGCGCGGCACGCTCGACCATGCTGAGGCGCTGACGGAGCTGTTAGCGGCGTCGCCGACGACCATCGGCTCAATCTCCCGCG
>JADZET010000036.1 GCA_020850375.1 Phycisphaeraceae bacterium
AGCCGCGACGTCCCCGTCGCGGCCACCCACGAACCCCCCATGCCCCCTCCTAAGCCCAGGCATGGCATGCCTGGGTTCTTACTGAATCACCCGCACCTCCCCGGTAGGGCACGCATCCTGCGTGCCACGATCCCTTCCTCCAAGCCGGGGCGCAAGCCCCGGGTACTCGGGCCTCCAACCCGGCCCCTTCAGCCCCGAATCTCTCCCCGTTTAGCGGGCGATCGAAGATCGCCGCGTATCCCCCCCACCCTCGCCCGCAATCCGGTCGCGCCACCCATCTATGGGTATGAATGAAGTAGATTGCCCCGCGACACGATAATTTGTGCCAGACGGCGACCGCGGCCACCTCGGACAAACAGCTAGCTCCCCGCACAGCCGCCGGCTGGGCTGCTGCCGCTACTCAAGCAGATTGATCAGCTCATTTCGCTTGTGCCGCGAAGCCCAATCGACCGGACGTTGTCCCGCACGATCCTGGGCGTTCTTATCAGCGCCGTGCTTCAGAAGAAGATGAACGACGTCCGCGTTCGTGTAGCCAGCCGCGAAGTGCAGCGCCGTCTCGCCGCAAACCGGTGGCGAGCCCGTATAGAAGTTGCTGGCTCCGCTCGTCGTGCGGCGATGAATGTCTGCCCCATGCTCGAGGAGCACTCGAACGATGTCCTTGAGGCCCCTGAACGTCGCCGCCATCAGCGGCGTTTCCCCGCTGTGTGACGGAATGTTCGGGTCGGCCCGGTACTGAAGCAGGAGCTTGACCATCTCGTCATGCGAACCCCATGCCGCCATCAGCAGGGCGGTGCCATCGGCAGCGGGCAAGTCGACCGATGCCCCGTTTTCCAGAAGCATTCTCGCGATCTCTACATGCCCGCCCAATGCCGCCAGTGTCAGCGGTGTCCCACCCTCCCACTGCGACGAACCGCCCAACTTCGCCAGACAGGGATCGGAATTCAGCTTCTCGCGGACCTGGTCCACGCCGCCTCTGAAGCACAGCTCATAGAACTGGGCGGTTTTGTCACCCGCTGTCGGGGAATCTGACTTGGCGTGGGACGGAAGTTGTCGATCTGGAGAAGTGGTCACGTGGACCTCCTTTCGCTGATGCCCGCTGTCCGCAATTCGGGCCGAAAAGAGGTTCGTGATGTCAGACAACTGGCAGGTGGGTTCAACCCTTTCCGCGGACGGGACACGCCCTGAGCGCGCGCCCATAGTATAGACGCGTGTATGCACAAGGGCAACAGATCTTCTGACCGTGAGGAGAAAAGGGGACACTACACATTTCCGCCACCGCCCGACTTCACCCCTCCCACCCACGCCCAGGCATTGCCATGCCTAGGTCCCCCCCGATTCACCCCGCCCCCTCCCACGCTAAACTCCCCTCCATGTTCCTCTACGCCGGCATCGACGAAGCAGGCTACGGCCCCCTCTTCGGCCCCCTCTTAATCAGCTGCGCCGCCCTCGCCATCGCCGCCCCCCCCGCGCCCCCCCCCGCGAGCCGCGACGTCCCCGTCGCGGTCGCCCCCCCCGACCTCTGGCGCCTCCTCCGCACCGCCGTCTGCACTGACCGCACCTGCCCCAAGGGCCGCATCGCCGTCAACGACTCGAAAAAACTCCACCACTCTTCCGACACCTCTCACCGCCTCCGCCACCTCGAGCGCGCCTGCCTCTCCTTCGCCGCCCTCGCCGGCCACCGCCCCGCCACCCTCGCCGACTGGCTCACCTGCCTCGGCGACGCCACCCACCAAAACTTATCCAACCTCCCCTGGTACCACCCCACCGAGGCGCGCCCCTGGCCCCCTCTCCCCCACGACTGCTCCCCCGCCGAGCTCGCCATCGACGCCAACTTCCTCGCCTCCGCCGCCCGCGACGCCTCCGTCTCCGTCCTCCACCTCGCCGCCTCCGTCGTCTTCGAGGACCGTTTCAACCACCTCGTCGCGCAGACCCGCTCCAAAGCCTCCGCCAGCTTCACCTTCGTCGCCCAGCACCTCGACCACCTCTGGCAAAACCACGGCCACCACGCCCCCTACGTCGTCGTCGACCGCCAATCCGGCCGAACCCGTTACCTCGATCTTCTGCGCACCTGCTTCCCCACCGCCTCTCTGCGCATCCTCGAAGAATCCCCCACCCTCAGCGCCTACCACCTCGAGCAACCTCCCCGCTCCATGACCGTCCGTTTCGAAGTCGACAGCGAGCAGCGCCACCTCCCCACCGCCCTCGCCAGCATGCTCAGCAAGTACACCCGTGAGCTCCTCATGCTCCGCTTCCAATCCTTCTTCACCGCCCTCGCCCCCACGGTCAAACCCACCGCCGGCTACGGCGCCGACGCCAAACGCTTCTGGCTCGAAATCCAACCCCATCTCCCCTCCCTCGCCGCCTCCGCCCCCCACCTCAAGCGCCGCGCCTGATCGCTCACCTCCCACCACCACGCCCAATCCACGCCTCCCCGCGAACACGCCTCCCCGCGAACACGCCTCCCCGCGAACACGCCTCCCCGCGAGCCGCGACGTCCCCGTCGCGGCCAACCGACCCGCTAAAATTCTCCCCCTACCCCGCTAAAATTCCCGTCTCTCCCCGCCCCCCTCTCCCCCTTCCGCCCCTCAAGCCTCTCCCCATCAACCCCTTACGAACCCACTTCCGCATTCACAACACCCAAGAGACTTTAATTAGTTTCCCCCCTCAAATACCTGCATTCCCTATTGACCCAACCTCCCTCCCCCGTCACACTAGGACTTGATAGGCGGTCTGGAGGGATCGCCTCGAACCGGAGGAGAGCAGTCGGCCGTCTCATCGCGCCGCCTGCCTTTGGGAAGGGAGAAAGACCATGATCTTCGTATCTCATCGCATCGGGCGTCTTGTCGTCTGCGCCTGCAGCCTCTCGCTGCTGCTCGCCCTCTTCACCGCACCCGCGCTCGCCTACGGCGACGCCGCGCCCAGCCTGCCCGTCATCACCTGCAACGTCTCGGGCTACACCGGCACATGGCAACTCGCGCCTCAGTGGTCCGAGTTCGAGATCGACCCCGACACCGGCAAGTACAAGCTCAAAGCCGCCTCCGAATACACCGGCCTATGGGGCGGAACCACCGACATCCTCATCAACGAGCTCGAGTTCGACCCCGATCCCTCCGTCTTCAACAACGTCCTGATCGTCAACAACTCCGCCGTCACCCAGACCTACACCATCTCCATCTCTCTCCCCACCATCTTCCCCGGCCCGAGCAACCTCTTCGGCGACATCACCACCCAGGTCATCGACCAGGGCGCCGACGGCGCCACCATCGCCGCCGTCACTGGCTCCTCCATCTACAGCGCCCTGATCGACTTCGTCACCGTCCGAACCATGCAGGACGACCCCTTCTCCGTCACCGCACCACCCACCGGCGTCAACAACGCCCTGGACTCCTTCGGCCCAGAGCTCTTCGCCGGCAACGTCACCTCCAGCATCGGCATCCAGCTCCGCTTCACCCTCTCCCCAGGCGACGCCGCCGCCATCCTCAGCCGCTTCGACGTCCTGGCCGTCCCCGAACCCGCCTCCCTCGCCCTCGTCAGCCTGGGCCTGTTCGCCCTCTCCCGTCGCCGATCCCACTGACCCCCGAACGCTCGACAACTCCGCCCAAAAACACCTCAACCCCCAGCTCCACGCCGGGGGTTGTTTCTTCCCCACGCCCTCACCTGTTCACCTCCTCCCCTGCCCCCCTATCATCCTCCTCACCCACCTCTCCCAAAACACCCTCTCTCCCTCCTCCCCCTTCCTCCACCTCCGCTCCGACGACTCATACACCACCCCCGCGCACCTCACACACCTGAACCCTTCCTCCTCTCCCCCGCGCCACACGCCTAATCCCCTCACCCCCTTCGCGCTCAGCACCGTCCAAGGCTCCATCGCCCACACCATCCGCAGCACCCTCCCCCCACACTCCGGGCAAACCCACCGCCACTGCCCGCACCGCTCCGTCAGCTCATGCCTCTCGCGGATGAGCCGCTGCGAGAAACTCGCCCTCACCCGCCCCACCATCGCCTCCGCCACCTGATCCCCCCACGGACCTGCCCAAACCTCCCCCGCCATCACCCCTCCCCGCGACCACACCCGCACCGCGTTCCGCTTCCGATCCGCCCGATTCACATACTCATCCCGCACCAGCCTCTTCCCCCACTCCCGCCGCAGCGACCCATCCTCCTCGACCTCTCCCTTCGTCCACTCCCACACCGTCTTGACATTCACCCCCAGCAACCGCGCCGCCTCCCCCACCCTCACCCCAGGCCAATCGATCCGCACCGGCAAGCACAACCGTTCCACCATCCCCCGATCCAACCAAACGATCTCCCTCTCCCTCCCCCCTACCTCCCCGCGACCCGCGACGTCCCCGTCGCGGCCATCCCCCGAACCGCCTCCTCTGCCAAGCCCAGGCATTTTCCGGGGGGCCATGCCTGGGTCTCGTCTCCTCGTTTTCACCCCAACACAGAAGCCCACGTTCATCGAACGTGGGCCTCCCGCCAACACGCCTTGATCCCCCCCCACCCGCGACCCGCGACGTCCCCGTCGCGCCCATCCCCCGAACTCTCCATCCGCGAATCCCCCGCCCGAATCACCAAACACCACGTCCGAAGCCTCTTTGGCCTGCTCCCCAAAACCTGCTCCATCTGTTATGAGAGTTTCAACCGGGCTGGTCCTGCCCCAATTGTTGATCCAACCATAGTGAGAATGGGGCTGCATCGCTCAGGCCAGGCTAGCCTGGCCTGAGCGAACGAACTCGCGGGGGGCCAGGTTGCCCAGCGAGCCGTGGGG
>JADZET010000037.1 GCA_020850375.1 Phycisphaeraceae bacterium
CTCGGGGACCTGCATGGCCCATTCGCGGAGGTGGGCGAAGCGTTCGGGGGTCCAGGCGGGGTCGGCGATGATGTTGATGGCGACGCGGATGCCGAGCTTGCGGGCGAGCTCGAGGGCCTGGAAGTTGTGGTTGGGTGTGGTGCGCTTGCGGAAGGCCTTGAGGCCCTCCTGGTCGAGGGCTTCGATGCCGAGGAACATGTAGGAGAGGCCGAGGCGCGCCCAGCGCTTAAAGACCTCGGGGTGGCGGAGCAGGACGTCGGCGCGGGTTTCGAGGTAGTACTGCTTGCGGATGTTGTTTTTCCCGAGGGCGTCGGCGATGGCCATGCCGTGATCGGGCTTGATGAAGGCGACGTCGTCGACGATGAAGGCGTTGGGCTCGCGGATGTTTTTGAGGTCGTCGACGATGGCGTCGACGGAGGCGATGCGGTAGGAGCGGCCGTAGAAGGTCCAGGCGGAGCAGAAGGAGCAGTCCCAGGGGCAGCCACGGGTGAACTCGATGCTGGCGCAGGGGTCGAGGTGGCCGATGAAGTATTTGTGTCGGCGGAGGGTGAGGTCGCGTGCGGGGGGGAAATCGTCGAGGTTTTGGAGCATGAGCGGGGCGGGGCCTCGGCCGCGGGTGGTGACGATGCCGGGGACTTGGTCGAGGGCGGTCGGGCCATCGGGGGCGGCGGCGAGGAGGAGTGGGGTGGCGGTCTCGCCCTCGCCGCGGAGGATGACGTCGATGTCGCCGTGGGCGTGGTCGAGGACTTCGTCGGCGACGAAGGAGACGGAGTGTCCGCCGGCGAAGATCAGGGCCCCCCCCGGAAGAAGTTGCCTGGTGGCTTTGGCGAGGTCGAGGACCTCGGGGATGTTGGCCAGGTAGTTGAGGCTGAAGCCGACGGCGTGGGGGGAGAAGGCGTGGAGGAGTTTGAAGTAGTCGTCGTGTGAAAAGACCTGGAGGTCGAGGATGCGGACGTCGTGTCCGGCGTGGCGGAGGGCGGAGGCGACGCGTTCGAGTCCGAGGGGCTCGAGACGGAGGTAGACCTCGGCGAACATGAGTGGGCTGGGGTGGACGAGCAGGACGTTCATGGCGTGGGCCTCCGGTGGGCGAGGGTTGGGCCATGGCACGCGGGGGCGTGCCCTCCGGGGGCATGGGGGAAGAGGCGGGCAGGCATGCCCCCCTGAGACGGATTAACTATAGCGCGGCAGAGGTGCAGGGGTCGTGGGGGGAAGGACGATATAATCGGGGTATGCAGGGACGTGGCCCCCGAGTGATTTCGACGGCGGCGATCGCGACGGTGGCGATCGCGATGGTGCTGTGCCCGGCGGCGCAGGCGTCGGCGGGGGCGTTGCTGCCTTGGGAGGCGTTGGGGAGCGTGGGGCTGCGTGCGGAGGGGGGACGGCCGCTGGAGCAGTGGCTGACGAACCTGACGGAGGCGGCGAAGTCGCTGACGGTCAGGCAGGTGTATGGGAAGTGGACGGGGGCGACGGGGGCGACGGCGGGGTCGCATGATCCACTCAAGCGCGAGGTCTGGGTCCCGGCGGGATTCGTGGCGATCGAGCGCCATGAGGCGTTGGGTCAGGAAGTCTGGTCGGAACGGTTGCTGAATCTGCCGCCGCCGGGGCGGTAGATCCTTAGGAGATCCAGGCATGGCCATGCCTGGGCTTAGGACGGGGCCTGGGCGCGGGACAGGCGTTACGAACTCTTCTACACGGTTGGTTCCACGGAAACATTCATCAATTGAGCCTCCCTTGGCGCCGGAGTTCACTTCCGGGGGCGGGGGGGGTGATGGGGTATAGGTCATGGTGCTCACAGCGGTCAGCAAGGCTTACACGAAGGTGTTCGGTTCTCGGAATGATCGTCTGCTCAAGGCGTATCGGAGGCGGGTGGAGCAGGTCAACGCGCTCGAGGGGCAGATGCGGATGCTCAGCGACGGCCAGCTTCGTGAGCGGGCGATGGAGCTGCACGGGGCGATCGTGGGGGGTCAGCGGAGGATGAGCGAGGCGGTGGCGGAGGGTTTGGCCATTGCGCGGGAGGCGATGGACCGTGCGGTGGGGATCCGCAACGTGTTCAACCCGGAATTCGCGTTCGATGCATCACGACTGCCGGGGGAGGCGCGGGAGGCCTACGCGCGGACGAAGGCGAGGATGGATGCGACCGAGGCGGCGGCGGTGCCGGGGGGGGCTGAGCCGATCGCGGGTTGGATGCAGGTGGAGATCCCGATCGAGGTGTATGAGGGGGTGCGGGCGCTCTACCCGGAGAGCCGGCCGCCGTTTCGGGCCCGGCCGTTCGACGTGCAGCTGGTGGGGGGGATGGTGCTGTCGGAGGGGAAGGTGGCGGAGATGCGGACGGGGGAGGGCAAGACGATCGTGGCGCCGCTGGCGTGCTTCCTGGCTTGCCTGGAGGGGATGCAGTGCGCGGTGGTGACGGTGAATGATTACCTGGTGCAGCGCGACCGGGACTGGGTGTTTCCGTTCTATCACCACCTGGGGTTGACGGTGGGGGCGATCCATCCGGTGCACATGCAGCACCCCGAGGCGAAGCGTCAGGCGTACGGGTGCAACGTGGTGTACGGGACGAACAGCGAGTTCGGGTTTGATTATCTGCGTGACAACATGAAGCTGACGGCGGCGGAGCAGGTTCAGAAGCGTCGGGACTTCTGCATCATCGACGAGGCGGACTCGATCCTGATCGACGAGGCGCGGACGCCGCTGATCATCTCGGGGCCGGCGCACGACGACGCGCCGCGTTACGGGCTGGCGGACCAGGTGGCGAGGCATCTGATGCAGAAGCAGCGGGAGTGGGACGCGGCGGACGCGCGGGTGCAGGGAGTGCTGAGGAAGATCAAGGGGCTCGAGGGGGACATCCGCAACACGCGGGACAAGGCGAGCATCCCGGGGATGAAGGAGGAGATGAGGCGGCTGGAGGAGGAGCTGCCGGGGCTCGAGAGCGCGCGGGACGCGATCACGCGGTACTACGAGGTGGAGCAGGACACGAAGGCGACGCACCTGACGCACGAGGGGGGGGCGGAGGCGCAGAAGGTGGCGGGGATCGGGTCGTTCTACGTGGGGGCGAACATGGACTTCCCGCACCTGTTGGAGAATTCGCTGCGGGCTCACGCGGCGTACCAGCGGGACAAGGACTACGTGGTGCGCGGGGACGAGGTGATCATCGTCGATGAGTTCACGGGTCGGTTGATGATCGGGCGTCAGTGGTCGGACGGGCTGCACCAGGCGGTGGAGGCGAAGGAGAAGGTCAAG
>JADZET010000038.1 GCA_020850375.1 Phycisphaeraceae bacterium
CTCGCCCACCTGCCCCATCTGCGGCCGACCCGCCGCCCCGATCGACCGCAATCCGCACTTCCCCTTCTGCTCCCCCCGCTGCAAGATGGCCGACCTCAACCGCTGGCTCACCGGCCGGTACAAGATCTCCCGCCCCGTCGAGGCGGCCGACTTGGAAGAAGAAGACCCGTCACGGTAGGGGGGGTCGCACGATCCGGTCACATCACGGCCGCTCGGTCGGCTCAGTGGCCGGCCGCGTCGTGGCCGCCGTCGGCGGCGGGGCCCATCGCCGTGCCTGGTCCACCAGTACCCTGTAGATCGATCCCTCGCCCGACTTCGCGTTCCAGATCCCCGCCTGCTCGTCCGAGTCGTACGTCCAGAACAGCCACCCCGCCAGCCCCGCCTTGCGCAGCCGTTGCAGGTGCATCTTCATCCCCCTGGCCGCCCGGCCCTCCGTCGAGAACGCGCTGCGGAACGCCCCGAACTCCCCGCAGATGATCGGCTTGCCCGCCTTTCTCGCCGCCTGCGACAGCGCGTCCCACTCGATGCTCCTGAGCTCTCCCGCCAGGAAGCTCGAGCTGTGCGGATAGAGGTGGATGTCCAGGTAGTCGAGTCTTGATCGTGTCAGCGCCAGCAACCGCGCCGGCATCCGCCCGTCGAGCGTCCGGTCCGAAAAGTGCGTCCCGGGCCCGCCCCGGTGCACCGCGTGATAGGAAAAAACGTTGACGCTCACGAGCGCCCCCGGGTCCACCCTCTTGATCGCGTCCACGCAGGCGTCGGCCCACAGCACCACGTGATCATCCGCCAGACGCTGCTGCTGCCCCGCGTCGCTCAGGTCGTAGACCTGCCCGTTGGCCCCCGTGATCGTCCCCTCCCGCAGCGAGAAGGGGGGCTGATTCGCCTGCAGATACGTCTCGTTGTCCAGCTCGTAGGCGAACACCGTCGGCAGCAAGTCCGGCCGCAGCGTCGCGACCGCGCTGACCACGTCCCCGACGTACTGCGCCTTGGCCGCGATCCCCTCGACCGTCAGATAGATCCGGTTGCCACGCCCCACCATCCCCTGCGGGGGCCCTCCACCGGGACGGTAACTCGGCGGCAGGTCGCACAACGCCATCACCACATGCACGTCCCGCTGCCGCGCGCGTTGCAGAAAGTCCAGCAAGTTGCCCACGTACTGCGACGAGAACTCCCGACGGTCAGCCCTGGGCGCGATCCCCTCACCCGGGTAGGGATCGATGAACACCCGCACCACGTTGAAGCCGTCCCCGTGGATCTGGCCGAGCATCGTCGTCGCCCTGGGACCGTCGTACATCCCCGGCGCGAACGTCACGTGCCAGTTCCGCCTGCCCCCCAATCGAATGTAGTTGAACCCCAGCGGCACCCACCGATCCCCGCTGTCAGCCAGCACGAACCCCCCGTCACGCACGGACACCCGCGGCATCTCGACCGTCGGCTCCTGTCCTCGGGCCGCACCGATCGCGCCCACGACGACCACCGCGCAGATCAACGCACAAAGAAGCCCACGTCCAACGAACGTGGGCCTCGTCCTGATCCTCTTCACACGCTGCGCGCCGGCCGCCTGGTCGTCCTCACACCCCGGCCGCCCGCGCGTCCACAACCTCATCCGGCAGCCTCCACGCGGCCGACCGCCGCTCACTCGCCGATCTTGACCAGCTCCACCTCGAAGATCAGCACCGCCCCGCCCGGGATGGTGTTGCCCGCGCCCTGATCCCCGTAGGCCAGGATCGGCGGGATCACCAGCTCCCACTTGGCCCCGGGCTTCATCATCTTCAGCGCCTCGCTGAACCCGGGGATCACCCCGTTGACCGGGAAACTCGCCGGCTGACCACGCTCGTAGCTGCTGTCGAACACCCGCCCGTTGACCAGCTTGCCGCTGTAATTGACCGTCACCGTGTCCCCGTCCTTGGGCGACGGCCCGGCCCCGGGGTCGATGATCTTGTACTGGAGCCCGCTGAGCGTCGTCTTGACGCCGTCCTTCTTGGCGTTCTCTTCGAGGTAGGCCTTGTTCGCCAGGATGAATTCATCCTGGAGCACCTGCAGCCTGGCCGAGACGATCTTGTTGACCTGCTCGACCAGCGACTGGAGCTCCTCGGCCGACGCCGAGGGCTGACCCGCCACGGCCTCCTCGAAGCCGCGCATGGCCAACGCCGTGTCCGGCTTGACCTGCATCGGCATGACGCGGAGCGACTGGCCCGCCCGCAGCCCCGCCATGTAGGAGACCATCTGGTCGAGCGTCTCGAGCTTGGTCCCGTCCGTGAGCGTGACGGGCTTGAGCGGCTCGGACGCCTCGGTCGCGGGGGCCGGCTGCACCGCGGCGCCTTCCGGGGTCGGGGCCGGGGTCGCCTCGGGGGCAGCCGCCTCCTGCGCCACGGACCAACCGGCCGTCAGCAGGCCCGCCACCGTTATCACTGCGATCATCATCAGCTTCGTTTGCATGCTGGATTCCTTAAAAGTTCATCGCCGATCAGGATCCGGATCTCGGCCCCGGGACACGTCGGTCCATCATACCTGTCTTTCGTCCGCGGCGGTGGCCCCTAGGTCCGGTAGTCGGCGTTGATCGCCACGTACTGCCGGGACAGGTCGCACCCGAGCCACTGCGTCGAGGCCTTGCCCAGTCCCAGGTCCAGCGTGAAGACCACTTCCTTGCCCCCCATCAGACGCAGCAACTGCCGCACCTGGCGCCCCGAGGAGGCCGTCGGCCGGCCCTTCTCGAACACGCACACCTCCTTGTGGGGACCGATGTGCAGCGACATCTTCTCGGGCACGATCGCCGCCCCGCTGTACCCCGCCGCCGTGACGACTCGCCCCCAGTTCGGGTCGCCCCCGTGCACCGCGGTCTTGACCAGCGGGCTGTCGACCACGGCCTTGGCCGCCCGGTCCGCGTCCTTCTGCGAGCGCGCCCGCACCACCGCCACGCGCATCACCTTCGTCGCCCCCTCCCCGTCACGAACGATCTGGTATGCCAGGTCCTTGCAGAGGTCCGTCAGCGCGCCTCGGAAGTTCCGCAGGTCCGTCCCCTCGCGTCGGATCATCGGGTTGCCCGCCGCGCCGTTGGCGAGCACCAGCAGCATGTCCGACGGGCTGGTGTGCTGGTCCACACTGATCCGGTTGAACGAGACGTTCGCCGCCTCGCGCAGGACCTTGCGCAGCGCCGGCGGGGCGATCGCCGCGTCGGTGGTGATGAACACCAGCATCGTCGCCATGTTCGGCGCGATCATCCCCGATCCCTTGGCCATGCCTCCGAGCGTCACCGTCCGCCGCCCGAGCCGGACCTGCAGCGCCGCCGTCTTGGGCGCCAGGTCCGTGGTCATGATCGCCGCCGCCGCGTCCGCGTCGGCCCCGGCGCCGTGTGAGAGCTTGCCCACGAGCGTCGCCACCCCGCGCTCGATCTTGTCCATCGGAAGCTGCGGCCCGATCACGCCCGTCGAGGCCGGCAGCACCTCCGTCGCCCGCAACGGCCTGAGCCCCGGCGGCGCCGTCTGCGACCGACTCAGACGCTCCGCCACCAGCTCGCACGTCCGCCGGGCGTTGCGCAGCCCCTCCTCGCCCGTCGCGTCGTTGGCGCAGCCGCTGTTGCACACGATCGCCCTGGCCGTGCCCGAACGCAGGTGACCCCGCGTGACCACCACCGGCGCCCCGGGAAGTTTGTTCTTGGTGAACACCCCCGCCGCCGTGCACGGACGCTCCGACACCACCAGGGCCAGGTCAGGCCTGCCCGATTCCTTGATCCCGCACGTGGTGCCCGCTGCCAGAAAGCCCGAGGGGGCCGTGACCGCCCGAGGTACGACTGTTGCCATAGGCCCCTGTTGTAGCCGAATCTCGCCCGCTCGCAACACCCCGTCCCCCTCCCGCCGTCGATCGAAGTCCTCACGACACCGTTGATCCTGCCGGAACAGGCTTCGACGGCGCCAGCAGCACCACGTCCGTCACCCGATCCCCCGTCAGCGCGCTCGCCGCCAGCAGCATCCCGTTCGAGTCCTCGCCGCGGATCTTGCGCGGGGCCAGGTTCGCCACCACCACGACCTGTTTGCCCGGCAGCGTGGTCGGATCGTAGTACGCCCGCACCCCGGCGCAAACCTGACGCTGCTCGCCGCCGAGATCGACCTGGATCTTGAGAATCCGGTCCGCGTTGGGATGAAACTCGGCTGAGATAATCGTCCCGATCCGCAGATCCAGCTTGGCAAAATCGTCGTAGGTGATGGTGGGCTTGAGTTCCATGGACGCGTGCTCCTGGTAGGGGGGCTGTGGCCCGCCGGCTTGGACCGAGGCTCCAGAGAGTACAATCCCTCCCAACATCCCGCCACGCCGTAGAGACACGCCTTGCCCGACGCCCCTATCCCCACACCCACGCCCGCACACACGCCGCGTCCACGACGCCGTCGCTGGCTGCGTATCTTCCTCGTGACCGTCCTGATCATGACGCTCCTGGTCGCCGCGGCCTACCACTACCTCAGCGACCCGGAGCGCCTCGCCACGGTGATCGCCAAGGGCGTCTCGATCGTCACCCGGGCCCAGGTCCACATCGACCGGGTCGAGTTCTCCCTCAAGGCCCCGATCTCCCTTGAGGGTTTCACCCTGCGCGTCCCCGACATGCCCGGGAAGGACAACCAGCTCTTTTCCGCCACCCGCATCCTGATCGAGCACGACCCCTGGGCCCTGCTGCGCCTCAGCTTCAAACCCCTGACCGTCTCCTTCGAGCGACCGGTGCTCTACATCACCGAGGACCTGGACCGCCAGAAGTTCAACTTCCAGATCCTGATGGACCGTCAGCAGGGCGAGTCCAGCCCGCCGCCCAGGCACTGGCCGCAGATTTATCTCGGCCAGGCCCAGGCCGTCTTCGGCCGCTTCACCGACGGCAGGTACGAGGCCTTCAAGACCATCGACCTGACGGGCAACATGATGCCCGACCCCGACACCGCCGGGCAGTACCGCATCACCCTCCTGCACCAGAACCCCGACGGCTCCCCCGGCGCCGCCCTGACCTCCCACTTCGACCCCGCCCACCGCACCATCGCCGCCAAACTCGATCACTTCGACCTGCAGAGCCCGCTGCTCAACCTCCTGCCCGCCCGCGTCAGGCAATGGTGGGAACGGCTCGAGCCCGCCGGCACCGTCTCGCCGATCACCTTCGGCTACGACCCCGACCCCGCCGTCGGTTTCTACGCCTCCCTGGCCGTCGAGGACTTCTCCCTCTCGCTGCCCTACGGCGAGACGGCCTCGCGGATGACCCACGTCCACGGCGCCTTCGACCTGCGCGGCGAGGCGATCCGGCTGAACCACCTGCACGGCCAGATCGAGGACGTCGCCTACGTCATCAACGGCCAGGTCCACGGCTTCTCCGCCGACGCCCCCTTCGACTTCCAGGTCAGCCTCGCCGGCGGCATCCCCGACCAGCCTCGCTTCCTCTACGCACTTCCCAAGACGGCCCAGACGCAGTTCTACCGTTTCATGCCCTCGGGACTCTTCGACGCGACGATCCACCTGTTCCGCTCCCCCCCCGACCCCGCCACAACCCAGCCCGGCGACGACATCAACTACGACGGCGCCGTCCGCTTCAAGCACGCCAAGCTCCGCTACTTCCGGTTCCCTTACCCCCTCCATGACCTCCAAGGCACCATCCGTCTGAGCAACCGCAGTGTCGACCTCGTCGACGTCACCGGCAACGGCCCGACCGGCGCCAAGATCCGCATGACCGGCTCGGTCTTCCCTCCCGGCGAGGGCGCCGCCGTCGACGTCCTGATCCACGCCGACGACCTGCCGCTCGATGACCACGTCTACGCCGCCCTGCCCGACAAGGAAAAGCCCGACTACCTGATGTTCCTCCATCCCTCGTCGCGTCAGAAGTTGCTCGACCGCGGCGTCATCCGCGGCGGGCAGACCTACCTCGCCGCCACCGAGCCCAGTGACGAGACGCCGACACCACCCGCAGCCACCCAGGAAGCCCATGTCCCCGGGAGTTGGGCGCCGCCTCTGTTTGACCTCAACGGCAAGGTCGACGCCGACTTCCACATCCTCCGCGACTTCGGCGACGACGCCCGCATCCGCGTCACCTCCACGCTCTACGCCAAGAACACACCGCTGCTCTTCAAGCACTGGCCCTACCCCGTCCGCGCCATCGGCGGCTCGGTGGTCATCGCCCCCGGCATGGTCACCATCCACGACGGCGTCTTCGAGGGCCTGACCGGCGGGATCGTCCACATCGACGGCCAGGTGCAGCTCGCCCGACGCGATCCCCCCCAGGTCCTCACCCCCGACCTTCACATCACCGCCGAGAACGTCCCCCTGGACGAACTGCTCCTGGCCTCGATCCCCTACCCCCAGGACCGCTGGCTCCGCGACCTGCACGCCGCCGCCACCCTCCAGGGCCAGGGCCGCGTCTTCCGCAGCGACTCCCGTGAGATGGATTACGCCATCAACCTCCAGCCGTCGGAGGGCACCTTCAAGCCCTATGACGGCCGCTACCTGATCTCCGACGTTCAGGGCGAGCTCCTGCTCCGCCCCGGCTCGCTCGTGATCCAGAGCCTCAAGGGCCGCCACAACGGTTCGTCCTTCTCCGTCGACGGCGTCACCGCCTGGAAGGACGGCCGACCCGACATCACGCTGAACCTCCACGCCGACGCCCTGCGCTTCGAGGAGCCCGTCCTGGACCTCGTGCCGCCCCAGCTCGGCCTCTATAACCGCCTCCAGACCCTCTTCGAGCAGCACAAGCCCGCCGGCCTGTTCGACCTCGACGTCGAATACCACGACCGGGGCACCGACGACGCCGGCTACGTCCTGCGCCTCTCCCCCCAGGACCTTGCCTTTGACCTCCGGGGCCAGCGTGTCGCGTTGACGAACATGCACGGTCAGCTCGTGGTCAACCCCGACTCACTCTGGTTCAACCCGCTGACCGCCGACATCCCCACCGGCAGCATCGCCGCCAACGCCGTCCTGCGCGTCTCCCCACGGACCGACCTGGACATGACCCTCGACGTCCGCGCCGAGCGGATCGACCCGGTCGTCCGGGCCTTCCTGCCCGACGGCGTCCTGGCCGCCATCGACGGCATGAGCCTCCAGGGCGCCTTCGCCGTCGACGACGCCCGCCTGCGTTGGCACCCTGACGTCAAGGCCGGCCCCACCCTCACCTTCCAAGGCCCGATCGCCTTCACCGACGCCTCGGCTGATCTGGGCTTTAGAATCACCAAGCTCAAGGGCACCCTCGACATCGACGCCGCCAGCCTCCCCGGCGAACCCCTGCCCCGACTGAACCTCAAGCTCACCGCCCCGACGCTCCGGGGCATGGACCGCCTGATCGAGAATGCTCGCGTCACCCTCCACAGCGACACCCAGCACAACGTCCTGATCATCGACCAGTTGATCGGCGCCTGCTACGGCGGCGTGGTCCTCGGCCAGGGCGCCATCGACATGAACGCCCCCCTGAGCTACGAGCTGAGCCTCGTCCTTCAGGACGTCGCCCACGAGCCCTTCGTCGACCTGACTCAGGAAGACGCCTGGCTGGCCGACCATCCCTCCGAGCCCGACATCGACGGCGGCATCTCCGAACGCCACCCCGGCACCGCCGTCCTGTCGATCAACATGAACCTCGACGGCGTCATCGGCCAGCCCGAGACCCGCCACGGCCGCGGCAAGCTCATGGTCCGCGACGCCCACCTCTTCAAGACCCCGCTGGCCATGGCCATGCTCCACATCGTCAACCTCAACTTCCCTGCCTCCAAGGCCTTCGACCGCGCCGGGGCTGAGTTCCTGATCGACGGCGACCTCGTCCGCATCGACTCCCTGAGCATCGAGTCCCCCTCCGTCGAGCTCGTCGGCTCGGGCGTGATGCGCTACTCCGACCGCGCCCTGGACCTGCGCATGTACAGCCGCAACCCCGCGGGCCTCAAGCTCGAGCCGCTCACCTCCATCTTCAACATGATCAAGGACGAGCTGCTGACCATCCGCGTCACCGGCACGCTCGATCAGCCCCAGACCTCCACCTCCACCCTCAGCGGCATCGGCAGCTCCCTCAACGAGATCTTCGGCCCACCCCAGAAGACCCACAAGTCTCCCTTGGTCGGCACGAACTAAGGCCGATCCTCCCCCTCAGCACCCCGCATACTCCCACCAGTCCACCATCCCCACCGCTTCGAGGATCTCCCCCGGGATCCTCGCGTCGACCGGGTCAATCGTCTTGGGGTCGCATTTCGGCGCCACCGCAAGCACCGGCACGCCCGTCATTCGCGCAATCCACTGCCGATTCCCGCCCATCGATGGGTCCGACGACGCCGCCTCGTCCGCCTCGAAGCCGTTGACCACCACCCCAGCCACCTTGCAGCCCGCCTCATGCAGCAGCCGCACCGTCATGGCTGTGTGATTGACCGTGCCCAGGCCCGCCCGCGCCACGACCACCACCGGGTAGCGCAGCGTCAGGATCAGGTCCAGCACCGTCAGCCACCGCTTGGGCTCTTTCTGGGCATCTCGGTCGAGCACCGGCCCGAGCGGCACGAGCAGCCCGCCCACCCCCTCGATCAGCATCACGTCGCTACTGGCGTCGAGTTGCTCAAGACTCCTGGCCACCGCCGACCAGTCCGGCGGCCGCTTCTCCGCCTCCGCCGCCGCGGCCGGGGAGAGCGGCTGGCGATATCGCACGGGATTGATCATGTCCAGCGAATGCCTGCTGTCGGCGAAGTACGCCAGCGCGATCGCATCGTCGCTGACCAAACCCTCTCGCTCATGCCGGCAGCCCGACGCCAAGGGCTTGCACACGCCCACCCGCCGCTCCTGGTCGCCCTTGACGCCCAATCGCAGCGCCCGGGCGATGGCGCAGGTGATCACCGTCTTGCCCACCCCCGTGTCCGTTCCGGTCACGAACAACCCCGGCTTGCGTATTCGCAACTTCTTCTCGAACATCTTGGCCATAATACCTCCACGCACGCCCCCCGGAAGTTTCTCCATGACCACACCGGCTGACGTCTACACCCCCAGCGAATTCCAGGGCAAGGTCGCCCTGGTCACCGGCGGCTCCGACGGCCTGGGCAAGCACCTCGTGCAGACCCTCGTCCGACTCGGCGCCACGGCCTACTTCTGCGCCCGCCGCGCCGAGCCCGCCCAGGCCCTGGTCAAGGAGCTGGGCCCGAGCGCCAAGTTTCTCCAGGCCGACCTCGC